>DNNX01000092.1 GCA_003497445.1 Acholeplasmataceae bacterium
TTTGTATTCATTGGTATAATAGATAAGAAAGAAAAAATGAGGTTGATACAATGTTAAAGTGGTTTTTAAGAATTTTATATTTTATCGTGATAGCTGTGCTGAGTTTACAAGTATATGGCTATGGTTATTTTCAACAATTAGAGGCCTATTATAAAGATAATTTAGAACCCTATTTAGAAGATGAAGTCACCTATATGGAGGGTATGAATACATTATTAGGGTTGTCATACTTTTCTGAAGACGCTAATTTGTTTGATATTTCTATAACGGAGGGTGATATTCAATACCGTTTCTCAATTAGAACAGTGGGTGCTGTAACCAATGATGTAGGTGTGGATGGTTATGCCATGATGATCAGTGATATCCATATCACACATGAAGGTAATATTCTAGAAAGACCTATCATTAAAATGACTGTAGAGATGTCTGATGACACGTTTTTAGTAGATGGAAATTATACCAACCTTAAAACACTTATTTATGACATTGATAACCCTTTTTCTTTCCAGAACATTCCTGTTTTCTTTATGTTTGATTACGATGGCTATAATGTCATTACGGAAACAGAAGCATTTGCAGATATCACAAGAATTGAAATTCTTTATGGTTGGGTTAACGACGATGTCTACGAGTTTTCACCAGTACCAATCTTTTTAGCAACACAAGCACCGAGTAACGAAGCTGCGTTATATAAAACAAGTGATTTTTCTATATCAAATGATTACAGACTGATGCCGTTATTTGATGAGAATACCCCTGATGAGATCCAAATCGCAGCACATAATTTGAATACAACAAGAGATGATATCAATGCCTACAGTCATATTCTTACAAGAATTATTGTGATTTTCTTAATTGCAGTATTTCTTGTGACTTATTTCTTGTTTTTTCATGGTTCTGTCGTGCGTTATTATAAAAAGAAGAAGGCGATGCGTCAGCCCAAAATCAAAAACAATAATTCGATCTTTAAAGATTGATTTTCAATAAGAATATGTTATACTATTTTTTGCGTAGGGGTATGGTGTCAATGGTAGCATAACGGTCTCCAAAACCGTCGGTACGGGTTCGAGTCCTGTTACCCCTGCCATAATAGTAAAGATAAAAAAAACGACTCGATTGAGTCGTTTTATTTTTTACCAATATGTTTTTCTAAAAAATTCATGACTGCAGAAGGTTGGAACCCACTAATCACCTCTCCAGAAGTTGCAATAAGAGACGGAAATGCTTGAATGTTGTATTCATCTAGTAATGCTTGAACCGCATCTGCTTGGTCTCCTTGGTCAAAAATTTCAATATCATTGAGATATTTATCATTCATTGCATGTTTTAAAAACAATTTAAGTGCTTGACAATGAGGACAATTTGGTTTTGTTAACATTTTTATCATGATACTTTTGCACCTCTTCTAGGTTGGTCAAATACGAAATCAATATCTTTGAGTGCTTCTGTTTTCATTTTTTGATACCCGGTACCTTTCATTGAGAAGAAATCATGCGTTTTTGTTTCAGTATTTAAACCGTTAATAACAATAGGATTCACTTCTTCTTGTGGATACACTGGGTCAAACCCTAAGATCATAAGTGCTTTATTTGCATTATATCTCACAAAAACTTTTACATCGTGAGAAAGTTCGATTGGGTCATATATTGTTTCGACAAGCTCTGATGTCTCTTTATATAACTTATGTAAAAGATTAAACATCCAACCTTTGAGTTCTTCTTGTTTCTCTGCATCAAATGTTTCAAAAATTTCTTGAGAGAGTTTTCCTACATACAAACCATGAATAGATTCATCTCGTAAAATCAAGTTAATGATTTCACCAGCTTGCATAAGTTTACCCTGTCCATAAAAGTAAAGTGGATAGTAAAAGCCTGAATAAAATAACCATGATTCTAGGAAAACAGATGCACACATCGCTTTCCATTGTGCTTCAAGAAATTCTTCTTCAGTGAAATCAATTTTCTCAGGTTCATAATTTCTAACATATGTATATCGGTCGAGCACTTCATATGCGCCTACGATGAGGGTCATAATGTTTTGTAGATTATCGTTTTTATTACCCCAAGCAAATAGCTCTGAGATGGTATGGTTTGGTAAAAACGTCATAAAAATATTAGAATAGCTTTTCGCGTGCACTGCATTTTCCATGGCAGCCATAAAATTGAGTACAGCTTTTCTTTGATGAAACCGGTCATCTAATGAACGCGATACAACTGGCATCCCAATATCGCCTTGATACGTATCTAAAAACGTAAGTACAAGTAAGTTTTTTGCATAGGCATCTTTCACGTCATCTGATAAAATGTCCCATACATTTAGATCTGACTGTAAACTAACATCTTCTGGACGCCAAAATTGAGACAAATTTTGTTCGTAAAACAGTTGTGTGTAATCGTCTTCCATTTCATTCCAATTGGCACCATCAAAATCAACAGGTTGTGGAAATTGAGGTTTTAATTTTTCTTCAGCTTTCTTTTTTAAAGGTTGTCTTGCCATAATATCTCCTTATACAGCGCATGATTCACATTCGCTAATTTTAAGTTTTTGTGTTCTTGTGTAATAAAGTGTTTTGATACCTTGATAGTGTGCATACAAATAATATTTTTGTAAATCACGTGTTGTTTCTTCTGATGTGATTCCTAATTCAAAAGAAATACCTTGATCTACATGTTTTTGAGCAGTTGCAATGACATCTATAATTTTAAAATTATCCATGCGATAGGCTGTTTCATACATGAAGGATGCCACATCTAGTGCAGGCATTGGGAAATATGTTTTTGAATTTCCATAGGTTCTTTCTTCTACTAACTGTTTCACGGGTGTTAGTGATGGAGTTGCACTCATGACATAACCAATTGAACCATTTGGTGCAATTGCTAGCCGATGTGAGTTATAAAGACCATATTTTTTAATGTTTTCTTTGAGTGCTTTCCAATCATCATTGGTTGGTAATTGAATACCTTCAAATAAAGCCTTTACTTTATCTGTCTTAGGTAATATTTCACCGCGACCTTTGAAATAAGAACCATCTGCATATTTAGATTTTTCAAACTTATAAAACTTTTGACCGGTTTCTTTTGCGAGTTCCATAGAATATTCAAGTGAATAATAGTTCACCGTATTAAAGAATACATCAATCAAATCAATATTTTCTTCAGAACCATAAGCAATGTAATTTTCGACGATAAATCCGTGGTGCCCCATGATACCAAATCCAATTGAACGGTTCATTCTGTTTGCTTTAGCGACAGCTGGCACGTATGCAATATCTGTTTTTAGAGAAACGGAATTCATGATATCCATGGCAGCTCTTACGGTTTCTTTAATGGTATTGTGTTTTATCATGTTACCCATGTGACCTGAAGCTAAATTACAAGATATATCCATACCGATATCATCTTCATCTTTTTTGTCGTAATCAGCATAATGAGATGTGATGGTTGGTTGTAAAATTTCAGTACATAAATTAGAGAATTTCACTTTATCTTCAAGGGGGTTTTGTCTGTTTACATTATCTGCAAACATGATGTATGGATATCCACTTTCACCTTGAAGTGTTGCGATTTGATCGAGTAGTTTTCTCGGGTTGATTTTTCTTTTTCTGACATTTGGATTTTCTGCAAGTTCATCGTACCACTGGTCCATTTCAATCGCGATATCCGCAAAATCTTTGCCATATTCTTTGAATACGGTGTGTGGATAGAAGACATACATTTCTTTGTTTTCTCTAGCAAGTTCAATCATTTTATCAGGGATGACGACACCCATTGAAAGTGTTTTGATTCTGATATCATCATCAGCATTTAATTTTTTTGTTTGCAAGAAATCTTCAATATCTGGGTGAAATACATTTAAATATACCGCACCTGCACCTGGCCTTTGTCCCATTTGATTTGCGTATCTAAAGTTATTGTCCAATAATTTCATGACACCAACGACACCTTTAGAAACATTTGGGATACCTTTAATCGATTCGCCTTTAGCACGTAAATTGGTTAAGTTAATGGCAACGCCACCACCAATTTTAGATAATTGCATTGAAAACTCAGAAATTCTTGAAATGTCGTTAAGAGAATCTCCTGCTTCAAGTAAAAAGCATGATACAAATTCTCCTCGATGTTTCTTTCCAGTATTTAGTAGTGTTGGTGTTGCTGGTGTAAAATCTTGCGCAATCAATGACCGAATGAGTCGTTTTGCTTTTTCTATGTCACCATTTGCATGATACAACGCATTAATGGATAGTCTATCTTCATATCTTTCTAAGAAGTTATTACCATCTCTTGATTTAAGTGCATAGTCATTATAAAACTTAAATGCCCCCATATAGGTGGGAAATCTAAATTTTGCTTTATAAGCAATATCATAGATTTCAGCGATTTGTTCTTTGGTGTAAAGTTTTAGAAATTCAGCTTCATAATATTCATTTTCAACGAGGTATTCCAGTTTTTCATCGAGTGAATGAAAAAATTGTGTTTTTTTGTTGATATAATTTAAAAAATAAGACTTTACAGCCTCTTTATCTTTACTTAAATCCTTTATATCGCCATTTTCATCAATCACTTGATTGTTGAGTAATATCCATTCTGGGACCATATTTCGATCCATACAAATCACCTCATCAGTTGAATTTTGATTGAATATGTTTACATTATACAAAAAAAGTTTATTTTTTGTGTGGGTTTTACTTGAAAAAAATGTAAATTTTTTGTGTGAAAAAAGAATCGTTCATAATTCTCTTTTTTTAACAAATAATAGATAGGTTTCTATGAATTTTACGAAAATGTTTCAAGGAAGTTTTTTGTTACTTTTATATCGCTGTCAAATCCACCCATCTCAAATTTTGTCACAAGAGGTATGCCAAATTCTTTTTCTATAACTTCTCCAGCTTTACCAAAATTGGTTCCCCAATTTCTGTTTCCTGACACTGCTGTACCAATAACTCGCTTGTGAAATGTTTTTAAAAACTCATAGGTTGTTGTAGGAATCTCTCCAAAGTTAAAACTCCGAGTTACTAAAAAAACAACAGGATCATCATCTCGTTGATAATCTTTGATATTAACCGCTTTGTAACCTAGTTTAGATGCAAATTTTTTACCTTGACCGGTAAGAGAATCATAGACAATGATCAATAAATACATTTCCTTAATTTTATTTGTATGTTATTCATCTTAAACAAAAAATAAAAAAAAATCAAGTCTAAACTTGATTCTTTTTTTGTATCGGAATCGACACTTCAACAATTGTTCCTTTGTCCACTTTGGATTCTAATTGAATGACACCATCATATTTCATCACAATATGCTTAACGATGGCAAGTCCTAGTCCTGTACCACCTTCATTTCGGTACTCATCTACTCTGTAAAACCTCTCAAAAATACGCGGTTGATGTATACTTGGAATTCCGAATCCTTCATCTTTGACTACAAATATTGTCGATTGATTTACTTGATGTAATTTAATAGTCACTTTTGAATGATCTTTAGAATATTTAATCGAATTCTCAATGATATTCTTAAATAATTTAAACATATCCATTGGATCACAAACCATGTGAATCATGTTCATGTTGTGCGAAATGATTATGTTTTTCTGTTCAATGATAGGAGTTAGGGTGCTTAAAACATTTTTAAGTATTTCTTTGAGGTTCACTTCAATTTGCCTAGATTCTTTATAATTCTCCAACCTTGATAGCATTAACATATCTTCAACGAGTGTTGTCATTGTATTCGATTGATTGACAATCGATGTTAAAGCCTTTTTAGCATCATCTTTTGTGACCATATCATATAATACTAGTTCAGCAAATCCTTTTATAGATGTAATAGGAGATTTAAGTTCGTGAGACGCATATGAAAAAAAATCTTTTTTCATTTGTTCAGTTGAACGCTCTAATGTAACGTCGTCTACGACAATTAGAACTTGTGTTTCGTTAGATTCAGTTTTTAAAAATGGTGAGACTTGAATGTCATACAACTTGTTTTTAAAATCAATATCATTTCTTATTGGTCCTTGAGATACAGCTTCATGAACAATTGCAATAAGTGTGAGCGGTAGATCAAGTTGATCTATCGATTGACCAACATCTTTCTCTTTAATATTAAAAAAGGTTTCCATTTTTTTGTTAAAATATGTAATTTTATAATCTTTATCAATAAGAACAATACCTAATTGTAAACCATCTAAAATAAGTCTAAGTCTCTTTCTGTAACGCTCACTTCTTAGTACTTGTTTTTGTAAGTTTTCTTGCATCTCTTTAATGTGATTCAACATCAAATGCTTATCTTGTATCACATCTTTAGATAGTTCTTTAGTTTGGCCTTCATGTTGTATTAGTTTTAAGATTTCTAAGTAAGCTTGATTGTCAACACCTAGATTTTTATTAGCTCGCAGTAAAATAAATATATTGTAAACTACCAATAATATAATAAGCACTGTTGATAAAACGGTAATTAGAAGTGGATCAGGACTGATCCAATACAATATGAAAGGTATTATTAAAAACGATAACATGGCGAATGTTATCGTTTGAATAGTGATTGTTTTTTTATGTTTTTGGTTCGATTTGATATCCGACACCTCGAATGGTTTTGATTATTGCTTCTGATTGACTTCCAGAAAGTTTTTGTCTAAGTGATTTAATGTGCATGTCTAATGTTCTTGTTTCACCAATGTACGTTGTATCCCATACGTCTCGAAAAATATTTTCTTTTGGAACAACTTGGTGTTGATTTTTTACAAGTACTCTTAATATGTCAAATTCTTTATTTGTTAAATATATTTCTTTATCAGAAATTTTAACAATATGTTTCCTAAGATCAATCACAATGTTTTCATATGATAAAATTTTGTAATCTCTTAATTTCCTTAATTTAGATTG
This sequence comes from Acholeplasmataceae bacterium, assembly GCA_003497445.1. GTDB lineage: Bacteria > Bacillota_I > Bacilli_A > Acholeplasmatales > Acholeplasmataceae > UBA8290. The sequence continues at coordinate 6,878 of DNNX01000092.1, forward strand.
CATTCTAGAGGTCAATTCTAAAACACCAAAAGGTTTCGTCATATAATCATCTGCACCTGCATCTAATGCTGTGACTTTATCCATTTCATCTTGCAATGCCGATACAATAATGATAGGAACATCTGTGTTTATTTTTCTGATAGCTTTTACTAAATCAATGCCTGATACATCGGGTAACATAAGATCTAATAAAATGAGATCTGGTATTTTTTTCTTAAAAGACTCTAAAAAAGGCATGCCTTTATTAAAGCTCACACCAGAGTAATTCGCATTTTCTATTGTTTTTTCGATGATATAACTTATCGATTGATCATCTTCTACATAATAGACAAGTGGCATTTAGTTCTCCGTTTATATGTTTATTATAACATTTTGAAAAAATTTACATAGTTTTGGTAATGTAAATTTTATTTTACAAAAGGATTACCCTTTTCAATTTCTAGTCTCCATTTAAGTATTCCACCAATGTTTTTGACTTTATATCCATGTTTTTTTAGAATTTTTCTCGCAATACCTGATCGTCTTCCAGAACGACAGTACACAAAAATGGTTTGATTTTTTGGAAATTCAAACGTCTTTGCACGCTGTACCTCACTTAATGGATACAATACAGCATCTGGAATATATCCTTCTAAATATTCTTCTTTCGTTCTTACATCGATGAGTATTACATCGTGATTGCGGACAGCTTTTAGTATTTTGGTTTGATTCATCAACATATCCTTATGTTATAATATTATCATTGAAAGTAGCGTGATTTATGATATCTGTACCAAATTTCTTACATCCATTTTTTGGAAAAAAACTTAAGAAAATTGATTTATTTTGGTCAATACTATGGTTAATTTTAGGTGTGCTTTTAAGTTATCTTGTCGATCGTAACTTTTATTTGAATCCTTTGAAAGCATTTGTATATGTCGTTTTGTTATCTGATGTTATATTAGGCGCGTATTTAAATACAACAACATCAGTTATTTCATACTATGATCAGCATGGAGACTATGTAATAAAATTTCCATTCATTCATCTCTACCCGTTTGTTATGATATGGTTGTTTGACATTCCTTTTTCACTTGCTTTTGCAACTTACCTTTCGACCACTATTGTCACTTTATGGATATTATCTTTAACGAGACATAAAGCTTTATATGGTTGGATCGCGATATTGATTGTGTCATTTATTTTTGGACTTGTTGAACAAGGACATTCACTCGCTTATATTTTGTTAACTTTTATTAGCGTTATAAAGCTTGTCATCTCTTTTGGAACACATCATATGCTCAGTTGTCCAGTCTTTATTAAACGTCAATGATTTGGTTTTTTGATGCTTTAAGAAGTCTATTCATATAGCCTTCATGATCAATTTCATGTGTATAGATTGCTTTTATATCCATGTGGTTCGATTGTCTTAAAACGTGATATAGATATCTAAGCATGTCATCTGTGTCACTTCCTAATGATAACTTTTGAATATCTATAAACGGTAAAAATCTCTCGTGTCCTATAAATAGGGCATCTTTTTTTTGATTCACATAATTGATGATATGTGCATCATCTCCTCTTAAAATGTATAGAGGATGGTCTGGTTCATAATGAGGATGGATCATTCCTGGTGCAACAACATCATGATTTATGGTTGATGCAAGCGACTTTTTTAATACTTTTTCAATCATTTCCTTTGTAATAGAACCTGGTCTTAACATAACAAAAGGTTCTCTAGTTGTATCAATAATCGTTGATTCAATGCCAACTTCTGATGTTTTACCTTCAATAATAAAAGGTATTTTTCCTTGAAAATCTTCATAGACATCTAACGCTGTTGTCCCACTTGGTTTTCCTGATAAGTTTGCACTTGGTGCCACCATCGGTTTTCCAATTTTTTTGATGAGCTCTAGTGCCACAGGATGATTTGGCATGCGTATTCCAACAGTGTTTTGACCAGCTGTCACCAAAGATGAGACCTGATCACTTTTTTTCATAATCAAAGTTAAAGGACCTGGAAAAAAATGCGTCATCAAACGTTGTGCATCTTCGTGCATTTCTTTCACAAGCGGTAACATCATTTCGTAAGTTGCAACATGAACAATCAGCGGGTTATTTAATGGCCTCCCTTTTAGTACGAAAACATTAAATATCGTTGTTTCGTTATCATAAGGTGCCCCTAGTCCATAAACTGTTTCCGTTGGAAATGCAATCGGCATATGTTGATGATCAAGTTTTTTTAAGATCTTTTCATTTAAATTTTGAATGCGGATGATGGTAGTTTTCATTGTGGACCTATAATATATGTTTCAATCATTTTTGTTAAAGACTTAGAGACGATGAGTCCGAGTATGCTTGAGGCACCCTCAATATGATCTTTTTTTGTTATTAAAATAGTTTCAATGTCGTTTTTTTGATGTTGCATGGTTTCAAAAAGTTCAAAAATAGACGTTTTTAATGAAACACTGATATAATCGTTCTTATGTTCATCATAATCTAAAATGTATTTGAGCTGGGTACTATACAAACCTTTTATCTCATTAAACTTTTTTTGTGCAAGTGCATGCGTGATGCCATTATCAGAAAGCACACCTAAAAATTGATTTTTCTCAAAAATAGGATAATGCGTGAATGTATATGATTTGATATGATCTAAAACATCAGCAAATGTCATCGCTGCATCTAAAGATATGACATCTTTATGCATTAAATCTTTCAGTGTGATCGGTGTTAAAACACTTTCATATATCCACTGAAAATGTTCTATAACATGATCAGATGGTTGGGCAAGTACATGTTTATTATATGTTTCATGTACTAACACATTTCTCAAATCTGCATAACTATCGAGTGCTTCAAAGTGATATTTGATAAGGGGATGACGGTGTCTTAATATTCTTATAACTTGCCCCATCGTAGACGTTGACTTTAGTTGATATGTTTCTGATAAATATCTTGTAAATTTATTACACAAAACAATGAACGCCTCGTAATTTGTCATTTAAATCTCCTTTTTAGTATATAAGGATGCCTAATATACCACCAATTAGAACAATTGCCCATGGCTTTTTATATAACTTTATCGATGCAAGTATCAATATACCTAATATAATAAAAGATCGAAAATCTAATGAAGATGTTTGAAAAAATCCAATATCGATTAATGTAAATGTTGCATACATAATGAGTCCTGCTACGACCGCTTTCAAGTATTTAAACCATTGATTGACATAGGGATGCTTTCGATATTTTTTTATCCAGTTAATACTGAGTAATAAAATCAAAAATGATGGCGTAATAAACGCTGTTGTTGTAATGAGTGCTCCAATAATACCAAATTGATCATACCCCACAAATGTTGAGACATTGATCCCAATTGGACCTGGTGTAGATTCTGCAACACCAATCATCACAATAAAATCTGTGAGCGAAATAAGACCTTTAGAAACGACTTGTTGTTGAATGATTGGGATTGCAACGATGCCACCACCAATTGTGAGTAATCCAACATACAAAAATACAAATAATAATTCAATCATGTTGGATGTCCTTTTTAGATAATATGAATGCATGCAAACTTCCTAATATAATGGCAGATAAAATAACCAGTACAATCGGAATGCTAAAAAAGAATACCGTAATTGATATAGAAATAGCATAGATAATTAAATACCAATATTGACTTAAGTATTTTAGAAGTTTAAAAACTGTTAGAGATAACAATAAAATCACTGAAATAATAATCCCTTGTATCGCGTCATTAACCAAAGGTATTGTCATAATGTTTGGAATAAATGCTGCAATAATAGAAATAATGATTAAAGATGGTAATGCGACACCGCACACAGCGATAAAACTACCTCTTTTACCTTTTAGATGTCTACCGATGACATTTGCCATATTAATGGCAATCATACCTGGTGCAATTTGAGAAATTGCAATATAATCTGTCATCGTATCTTCATCAATAAGCTTTTTCTCATCAACAAAAACACGACTTATCATTGGAATCATGGCATAGCCGCCACCAAAAGTAAACATACCAAACTTAAAAAATTGTAAAAATAGTTGTGTAAAAGTCATATGATCTCCACTTGATATTATAGCATAAAAAAAGAGGACATTATGCCTCTTCTTCTAGGATTGACATGAGCAATTCTGGATGGTCTGTGATAATGCCGTCTGCGCCTCTTGCGATTAATGTACGCATCGTTTCTGCATCATTTACAGTCCAATAATGCATGGCGATATTATGAGATTGTGCGGTTCTAATTAAATATCTTGTATCTAACTGAAGTGTATTTATGACAGGGAAGCCATAACTTGTAGGTACTTGAATCGCTGCATATGGGGGTCTTCCAAGTGTAATTGATGTCATTGTATACATCCCAACAATCCACGTTCTCGCAGAACCTAAAGAAGTGGATAGATAGACATCTGGATAAGTATTTAAGATGTGTTCACTAATGTCATCAAATGCGGTTGCAACTAATACATGCTCAATGACATCGTATGCGTCCATCAAACCATAAAGAGCATCTGCAACATCATTTCTTGGTGCATCACCATCTGCTTTAATTTCAATATTATATAATGTTTGTTTTCCAAATGTTTGAAAAACTTCTTCAAGTGTCGGTAAATATACCTTTTCTAAATGAACTTCTTCTTGTGTGAAGTCTCTATACAAATAGCTGCCATCGGATTCTTGATATGTATATGCGAAATTACAATTATTGTATAAATAAGCATAGGTTTCTTTCCAGATAAAAGTATCACAATTTGAGTGTTCTTTCGTATTTCCAGTGACATTTTCACCATGAGATAAGACAAGGATACCATCTTGAGTCATTTGTAAATCCATTTCAAGTACATCTACACCTAAATCAAATGCATATTGATAGGCCTTCATTGTATTATCAGGATATACTCCTTTACCACCTGCGTGTGCCATGACCAATGTTTTATCATTGGTTGCCATAAATGGATTTACTCGATCAAATTGTGGTTTTGGACCAATTGCTAAAAACGTTAAAATGAGTCCTAAGATCGATAATATAAGATATCTTCTTTTTATTTTTTTCATTATTCCCTCTTATATTTATTTTAGCATAAAAAAAGACATGAACCATTTCTCTTTTTATCTTTTTCTACCAGATAAACGATATCTATGTCTACCTGTTTTTTTTGCAAAAGGTCTTGCTTGAATCTTTTTAACTTCAACTATTTCTTCAAATGGATGTTTCGTTGAAATAAGTGGTGATTCTAACTCTTTATAGATAGGTTTTAATAGTAACCTTTCTTCTTTTGAGCAATACGTATATACATCTCCTGATAAACCTGCACGACCTGTACGACCCATACGATGAATGTATGCATCTGCTTGTTCTGGAACATCATAATTAATAATTCGAGGGAGTGCTGGAATATCTAAACCCCTAGCCGCAACATCTGTCGCAATTAGAAATTCATATTTATGAGATTTAAATCCCTGAAGTGCTCTCAGTCTTTGATGTTGAGATTTATCACCATGTATAACAGCAACCTTTAAATGCATATCAGAAAGTAGCTTAGATAATTGATCTGCGCCTCTTTTTGTTCTTGTAAAAATGAGTGTTTGTACAGCGGGACCCTCTTTAATGTGTGATTTTAATAAGTCAATTTTCTTACGTTTAGAGACATAAAAAAGTTGTTGTGTAATATGTTCTAAATCTACTTTTTCATTGGCAACATCCACAACTTCATAGGTTCCTATATGTTCATCTGCAAGTGCCATCACTTCTCGATCGAGTGTTGCTGAAAACATCAATGTCTGTTTGTTTTTGGGAAGCATATTCATGATTTTAGTCACATCAATGATAAATCCCATATCAAACATACGGTCTGCTTCATCGATGACGAAATGACTTATAAATTTTAGCATTACTGCTTTTTGGTTAATTAAATCGAGTAATCTACCAGGTGTCGCAACTAATATATCAATGCCTTTTGCGAGTTTTTGCTTTTGAGGTCTATCTGAGACTCCACCATATACTGCAAGTACTTTTAGATTTGTAAACGACCCGTAGCTTATGAAAGAGTCTTTGATTTGCTCAACAAGTTCTCTTGTTGGTGCTAATACAAGTGCACTTGGATGTCTTTTATTACCAAGTTTAGAGAGTGTTTGAATAATCGGTAGTGAAAATGCAGCTGTTTTTCCTGTACCTGTTTCTGCACGTCCTAATACATTTTTTCCTTTAACAATGACAGGAATGGCTGCCTCTTGTATTGGCGAAGGTGTTGTATATCCTTTTTTATCAACAGCTTTTAAAATAGGTTGAATTAGTGGTAAAGATGAAAATAACATAAATCTCCTTGTATGTTGCTAAAAACCCTGCATATCTATGTTATTTTTTAACGCACGATTCTTAAGTATAGTAAACAACTTAGCTATTATACCATAGTTATTGTTTTTGGCTAATTTCCCTTAATCCTCTTAATATCTCTACCATTGCATATGTATCAAGTTTACAATATTCAATGAGTGCTTGGTACTTCTGATTGAATGTATCGTTGTCATAATCGGGGAAATGTGCATACACTTCCATCGCTTCTCCACCATGCTTGACATCGAGTGCTTGGTGACTGAGATGACTAAAGAGAGGAAGCACTTTTTTGATTGAAAAAGACCCTTGCATTTGTCTATGATAATAATTCATCATGGATTCTCCTTGAATATCTTTATCACCTTTAAAGACTTTCATTAAATCATAAATGCGATCATGAATATCTAAAAGTTTTTCTTCGTATTCTGGAAATAATCGTGCCAACTCTTTAATGCGTGTTTTTTCAAATGAATCATTCCAAACAATAATGGTACCATCATCTTCTTTGATGACGTTTAGCATTGCCTCTACGAGTGCTTTTCTTTGATCTTGATGAGACTTGGACAAAAACCCAACATGATCTTTATCCATATCACACATACCTGGTTTTTTTTCTACATGAATAGAAAATTGAAAGAGTGATTGCATATAGGGCGTTTCACCTTGAAATCTTGGTAGTGGTGCTGGAAAAGATTCAAAATCTAAATGGTATATTGGATATCTAAATGTGTTTAATATTTTTTGAATCATCTTCTGATTCACATATGGTTGATCGTTTTGAAAAGTTTTGAAATGCGCCACTGTTTCTTTTTGAATAGTGTTTTTTATAATACGATTGGGTGATTTATATTGATTTAGATCTAGTAATGCATTTTCTAATTCTAATGCATGTGTATGCCCTTCATTTAAAATATCCCAAATATCAATTGTCTCCCCTTTTTTCTCATAAACATAGCCATGATGTCTATCTAAATACGTTAAAATATGATCTTCTTTTGGGACATGCTTGAAACAAATAGGTACAAAAGGGCATTCTTTATCTTTTCTATAAAAACAGTGTTTTCCTAGTGGTACAGGTTCAACACGCATTTCATCGACTCGTTGTAATACATGATTGATATCTTGAGTTAATTTTGGCATCATTTGTTCTGTAATGGCACTCACATCTACAAGTGAGATGATGTCATCTGAATACACAGGCTTATTTTCGTGATCATAAATGCCATCAAAAACATATTGATGATTCAGTATTGCTAAAAAATAAGATATTTTTTTAGAGGATTTTAATACGTGATCAATGATATATCTTTGATAAGCAATATCATAGAGATATTCACCAATAGCATGATATTTATCTTGCATTTTTATGTATTTTTCTTGATAATTTTTAGACACATCTTCATGTAAAAGATGATATGGATAATACGTATCGATCACTTTTTCAAACATGTGATGTTTATCTTTGCCACGTTTAAAATAAAAAGTCGCGTCCTCAAACTTTTTAGATGTTGTCGCTTTCACTTCTATCACTCTGATATTTTTTTCATCTTCTTGATAAATATCTAAAAAACTAAATAGTCGATCATTATCGATTTCATATTCAAAGCGTTTTTGTTTAAATGTATTTTCAGAAAAAATAATCTCTCCACCAAACAAATGCTTGATCTTTTTTGCAGCAATTAATTCAATGGTTTTAAAATCTTCCATCATCAAGGGGATGTCTTTTTTATGAAACCTTTCAAAAACATCTTCTCTTTCGTTATCATGCATATCTGTCAGTAAGTCTTCAAGCTTTTGTTCCTGTTCAAAAGACATCAAATCTTCAAGCGTTGCATCTTTTGTAAATGCAACGACTGCATCGTTTTTTTCATTTGCAACTTCTGCGAGTCCTGCATATCGATCACATCGATTCAGTGCTTTAAATGTAGTTTTAGAAATATTCATAGTTACCCCTTAAAAATATTGTATCAAGAAAAGATAAAAAAAATAAGGTTTCCCTTATTTAATTATTTGGTAGTCTTTAAGTTGACACGCTTTTTCTAATGCTTCATCTGGATGATAGCATATCGCTTCATCAGCAAAATCTAATACAGACAAATCATAATAGGAATCTGCATATGCTTTAACATGTGTTAGTGTATCATTGGTAAAACGATGTTTAATGGCATCTACTTTCTTTTCGTTGATGATGATGTGAACCTCTTTAGAAGTAAGTCTTTTTTGATGTTGTTTCGATTCAGTCCCAATAACTTCATCAAAGCCTTCGTTTAAAAATGGTTGAAGCATGATATCAAAACTGCCAGATAACAAGATACAATGATACCCTGCGTCTTTATCTTTTTTTAGTTGGGCTTTTAAATCAGGTTGAATAGAACTTTGAAGACTATTATAGAATGACTGCATAAATTCATTTAAAGTTTGATCATCTAAAACATGTATTAAATC
>DNNX01000071.1 GCA_003497445.1 Acholeplasmataceae bacterium
TTTTTGATCTTGCGACTTCTTTTGCGGTTTTTGTTGCAAGAATTTCTAATTGACGTTTGTGGTTTTCAAAATAATTCGCAATATCTAATGTGATTGTAACTTTGCTTTGTACAAACGTTTGTAAGTAACTTCTCAACATATGTTGTAGTGCAATGAGTGTACGTCCTTCTCTACCAATTAGTATGGCGTTATCAGAAGATTGAACGTTATAATGGATTTCTTTTCCGTCATCTTTTGTTCTTAATTCCATTTTAAATTCAACATCCATCGCTTGCAGGATGCTTTCTAAATAGGTTTTTCCTTCAAGTGTTAAATTGACATCTGGTATTGCTTCATATAGATTTGTCCCACCTGCAAATAGCCCTTTTTTCTCTCTTGTAAGGGTGATTTTTAGTTTTTCTGGTTGAATTCTTAATGTTTCAGATGCGCGTTCAAGTGCTTCTGTTTCATTTTTGGCTTCTAATTCAATGCGTTTTAACATCATTTTGCGAGTCCCCCTAAAAGTTCTTTTTCTTTTAGTTTTGCGTGTTTCTTTTCACTTAATTTTCTATTAATGATTGTTTGTGTGAGCGAGTATGCATTACCAAAAATCCAATAGATTGCGAGTGCGTTGCTTTGATAAGAGATGAACATCATCATAATCACCATAAAGTAACTTACGTATTTCATTGTTTGTTGTGATTGTTGTGCTTGTGGATTTGGATTTACAACATTTTTAGCATAACTTGGTTTTTTCATTGCAAGTCTTTGAAGTGTGAACATTGTCGCACCAACAATCCCTGCTAATATGATTGCCGTGATACCATCGTTTGTGTTTGCTAAGTTGATGCCAAAAAACATAGTGTTAGAAACTTGTTCTGAATACATGCCGCCTGGAATTGTAATTCTTCTTACAACACTATACATTGCAATAAAGATTGGCATTTGAAGAAACGGTAATAGACACCCTAATACGTTAATGCCGTATTTCTTATAAACACCCATCATTTCCATTTGCATTTGTTGTTGCGATTGTGGATCTTTTCTTGTTGCGTATTTGTTTTGGACACGTTGCATTTCAGGTTGTGCTAAATTCATTTTTAAACTTAAATCGTTGCTTTTAGCATATATTGGCCATGCGAGTGTTCTTACGATAAGTGTTGTAATTAAAATACCTACTGCAAACGAGTTTCCAAAAATGCCACCGAATAGTTGTGTTAAAAAGGCAACAGGAATGACCAGTATCCAATCAAAAAACCCTGCATCCTTTGAATGAATTGGCGCCTCTCCTCCTGTTACAAACACTTCAAAATTTGCTGTGAATCCTTCGTATGAGAAAGTGACTTCAAAGGCTTCGTTTGAAACAAACCCATCTTCTTGAAGTGGTTCAAATCCGTTATTAGAAAATTTGTCTAAGTGGTCTTCGGCACTTAAAATTTCAACAGAACCGTTTGCACGAACGACATAAACGTCTAGACCCTCGAGGTTTTCTGTACCACCAATGTTTGTTCTGACGTTCGCCTCAGCTAGCATAAAGTTTACTAATACAATTTCGGTGTCATCGACATCAACATTGTTAGGAACAACATAAATGCTAAAATCATATAACACATCACTATAGGACACGCGGTATGTTAAAACACCTGTGTCTCCTGTTGGTTCGTTGATACCTTGGTTATCTAAAGGTACTGTTTCTACAGCGCCAGATTGTTTTACATTAATAAACGTGACACCTTCATCACCTTTAAAAACATAACCATCAGCAAATTCTGCTTCTGTATATACCATTTTAATTGGTGCATTGACATACGTCTTTAATACTACATCTTCTTGTGTACAACTAGAAAGTGCAAATAGTGCGAGTATCACACTCATCATTACGATTATTTTTTTCATTGTTTTTTCTCCGTTAGTGTGGCTTGATCAACAAGCTGCAACACGCTCTTTTTTACATCTTCAAAACTTAAATCGCTTGATTTTGGATATACAACAACAACGAATTGCACATGGTTAAGAAGTTGTTGAATGGTTGATATAATCGTACGGATTTGACGTTTTCTAAAGTTTCTAGAAACCGCGTTTCCATACTTTCTTCCAATTGATATTGCAAATCTAAAATGAGGCTGATCAATATTTTTTATATAATGAATGCCAAAATATTGATTTTTAACACTTTTTTTATTTGCAAAAACAAAATCAATCTCTTTTTTTGTTTTTAATCGATATGCTTTTTTCATATTTTTATAAAAAAGACTACTCGCGTGTTATTTATTCGAGTAGTCCGGGTTATTTATAAATTAAACTGCGAGCTGCGCTCTACCTTTAGCACGACGTCTTGCTAAAACTTTACGTCCACCAACGGTTGCCATTCTCGCTCTAAATCCGTGCGTTTTTTGGCGTTTACGTTTGTTTGGTTGATAAGTTCTTTTCATGTATATTACCACCTTTCATAGGAAACCATGCTTTGTTATTATATATAAACGTCTTCTCTTTGTCAACAACTATCCGTTTTCATAACGAAACTATCCACACAATGTGGAAAACTGTTGATGACTTTACGAACATTGTGGATAATTGGATAAGTCTCATAACGTCTCAAATAAAACAAAAAAACATGGTTTTTATCCACAATGTTTACGATTCGTTTACATTTTTAAAAAAGTTATCCACATTTTTTGTTGTTATTTTTTTGCTTTTCTTTCGTTTTTTTGTGCTAATATTTTTTTAAGATTTTAGGAGTTTTATGACATGAATAATTATGACATCTTGTGGCAAACAATTTTATCCGAACTAGAACAAACATATGATGAAGATACTTTTGCTGAAGTTTTTGAACCTTTACAAAACGTTCATCAGGTGAGTAATAATGTGATTTACATTGTGGCACCAAACGAGTTCATAAAAAACAGGATACAGCGTTTGTACTTATCTAAAATTCAAGATTTAGCCTTAAAAAACAGTGGTGAAACACTGCGTTTTAAGTTTGTTTTAGAATCTGAATTAGAGCCAGAATATGATATTGTGACTCCAGATTTAGATCTTGAAAATCGATATCGTTTAGGTAATTTGAATGGGTCCTTAAGATTTGATAACTTTGTTGTTGGTAAAAGTAATATGTTTGCTTTTAGAATGGCAATGAAAGTTGCGGATCAACCGGGCGTTGTTGCAAACCCTCTCTATATTTTTGGGGATGTTGGTTTGGGTAAAACTCACTTAACTCAAGCGATAGGGAATTATATCTTAGATAATAATCCACATGCGAATGTCTTGTATGTTAAGGCAGATAGTTTCATTGAAGATTTTGCTAACCTGCTGAAACGTCAACAAATGGATGATTTCCATGCCAAATATCGAGACATTGATGTTTTACTGGTAGATGATATTCAAATTATGGGAGGCGCTACTAAAACTCAAATGGAGTTTTTTAAATTATTTGACATTTTATATCAACAAAATAAACAAATTGTTATCACAAGTGATAAACCAGCTTATGAATTAAAGAATATAATGTCGCGGTTAACTTCTAGATTTGAAGTTGGTTTGAGTGTGGATATTCAAGTACCCGATTTAGAGCATAGAATTGAAATTTTGAAAAGAAAACTATCTTCTGAAACTTCGAATGCTGAAGTGATGGATCATGAAGTATTAAATTTCATCGCTTCTTCCTTTGTAACGAACATTCGAGAGTTAGAGGGTGCTTTAAAACGTGTATTGTTTTATGCACTTACAAATAATATTGATATTACGGTTGAACATACTCAAGAAGCATTAGAACCACTTCTTAAAACAAGAAGAAAAAGCAATCAATTAAATGAAAACAATTATGATCGTATACAAAGCGTTGTTAGTGATTTTTATGGCATTTCTATTGATGATTTAATAGGTAAAAAGAGACACACAAAATATGTCATTCCAAGACATATCGCCATGTATTTAATTAAATCAAACCATAACATTCCTTATAAAAGTATTGGGTCTTTATTTGGAGATCGTGATCACTCAACCGTACTCACTGCATGTGAAAAAATTGAGAATGAGTTAAAACAAGACAAAACACTTAAACTTGCAGTGGATACAATTATAAAAAAACTCAACCAAGTTTAACCACATTTTAAAGTGGATTAATTGTTGGTTATTTGATATAATAATACATAGACAGAGCCATTAAAAAAGTTATCCACAAACCCACAATTGTAATAACAATAATTATTAAATATAAATAAAATAAAAGGATGTGCCTTTATGTTGTTTTCTATAGAAAGAGATGTTTTACTAAATCACTTAAATATCATACAAAAAGGGTTACCTGTAAAAACCCCAATGCCTATTTTATATGCGATTAAATTTGAGGTTTTACAAGATTATATGATTTTAACAACGTCGAATTCAGATGTTGCCATTCAAATAATTGTAGATGATCCATCACTCAACATCCAAACATCAGGAAAAACAGTGATTCCAGGGCGTTATCTAATTGATATTGTAAGAAAAGTAGTATCTAAAAATATTGAATTTGCCCTTATTGAACAAAATATCATGGTGATTCGTGCAGATAAATCTGAATTTAAATTACGTTTAATGGATGTAGAAGATTATCCAGATATCGATTTTATGGATTTAAACGATCCGTTAACATTTGATCCTAAAGTATTATCAGATGTCATCAAAGAAACGAATTTTGCAACCTCTCAAAACGAGAAACGTCCTGTACTCACAGGTGTTGATTTCAAATTTTTAGAGAAAAAACTATTTTGTGTCGCAACCGATTCATATCGTCTCGCTCAAAAAGATATTGCGTTTGACTTAGAACGTGAACCATTCGATCTTGTGATCCCTAACAAAAGTTTAGATGAACTTCAAAAAATACTAGAAACCATTCAAACGCCTGTTGAACTATACATTAATCCAAATAAAGTTTTATTTAAGTTCGAAAATATTCTTTTTCAAACAAGACTTCTTGAAGGATCTTATCCAGATACAATGAGAATTATTCCAAAATCATTTGTCGTTGAAATCCCATTTCATAAAGAACAATTACTTTCAGCATTAGATCGTGTGTCATTATTATCTCCAAAAGAAAGAGAAACAAATGTGAATATTGTGAAACTTGCGTTGAAAGAGAATCAAGTGGTTGAAATTAGCTCAACCAATGCTGAGATTGGAGATGCTTCAGAAGAAATTATTCCTTCAGGAGAAGTTAAAGGACCTCAAATTAAACTTGCTTTTTCTTCTAAATACCTCAAAGAAGCTTTAAAAACATTTCATTCAGAAGAAGTTGTCATCTCATTTTCAGGAGAAATTAAACCATTTATCATTACAGGTAAAGATGATCCTTCGTTATTACACTTGATTCTTCCTGTAAGACTAGATTAAAAAATAGCAAAATGCATTAAAAGCCGAAATTTTATCAAATTCGGCTTTTTTTATTAAATCGACATCAAACCCCACTTACATATAAAAAATGAAAAAAACACTATTTTTATAAGTTTTGTGGTATAATATACCTATGAATGCGTCTCAAAACTTTAAACTAAAAAAAGAATTTATTACACTGGGTCAACTCGTGAAAGCGTGTGGTTTTATAGCTTCTGGTGGAGATGCTAAAACGTATTTATTAAACATGCCTGCCAAAGTGAATGGTGTTCATAAAACAACACGCAAAACAAAAGTTGTTGTTGGGGATGTCGTCGAAATTGAAAATAGCATAATTTATATTG
>DNNX01000067.1 GCA_003497445.1 Acholeplasmataceae bacterium
CCATAATTAAACTCGTTTTCTAGTATCCCATTTGCAAAAACCAATGTTTTATTCATTGTTAGGGTTTGTGTGAACGATTCTGCTTGTATCTCAACTTCAATCGATAATGGTGTTTCAAATAATTCTTCATTATCTAAATAAACATCATAGCCGTTATACTCTCTATATGCATCATAAATGAATACATCTTTGTTATTAATTGAAATTCTTAAAGAGTTTTCAAGCGATTGTTTTATTTGCAATTTTAAACTTTGGTCAAGTGCGGGTTCGGTAGGATAAATCTGAGAGAGATAGTCATCTGAAAAATAAATTGTTTCCATGTCGTTATCAACGATACCAACAATTTTAAAATACCCGATACCAGCTTCTTCTAGTGAATTTTTATCCCAATCCCAAATACGATCACTTGTAAGCAAAACTGTTTGATCAATGTCTATACCCCACCAATAATTACTTACAACAATTTCATCCATTTCAGTAGGTAATCTTCCCTCGGAAAGCATATTTGAGGTTAATGTGTTGGCACTATCATTAAATCGATAGTTCATCATATCCATGACTTCATCATTATTAAAAAAAGTGACGATATTGAAGCTTGTGTCATTGTGAAATAATGCTCCATACGCATACACTTTATTTACATCTCTAAAGCTTTCAATGATGTTAATGTCCTCATTGGTTAATGGATTACCATCTCTTCTTTCAACAAGCACACGGCTACTTGGTACAGATGGATATGTCCCGGACTGTTCTAAACCTGTTGTACGAAGTCCATAGATTTGGTTAGAATAGACAATAGTGAACACACTAATCGCAATAAGCATCAAAAACAACATAAAGAAAAAGCGTTTTGGTTGTGCAAATAAATTCCTTAATGAAAATTTTATTAAATCTAATACATTTAGTTTTTTAGTTTTTTCATGTTTTGTCAAGGAAACATCTTGATGTTTTTTTAATTGAATGTCCTCAACAACTTCTCCGTCTGACATTTTAATGCGTCTTGTTGCATAAGGAGCAACCTGATCAAATTCATGCGTCACAACAATCACAAGTTTATCTTTAGAAACGTCATTTAATAAAGACATAATTTGTTCTGCAGAGGTTTGATCTAAGTTCCCAGTTGGTTCATCACATACAATGATGGGTGTATCTTTTGCAAGTGCTCTCGCAATCACGGCACGCTGTTTTTGACCACCGGATAATTTTGATGATTTTTGATTTTTTTGTTTTGTGAGACCCACTTGATCAATTAACTTAAGTGCGCGTGCTTTTCTTTCTTTTGAGGGAAATCCTTGCAATTCAAGTGCTAACATCACATTTTGGAACACTGTATACGAATCAATAATATTATAGTTTTGGAACACAAAACCAACATTTTCACGTCGATACGTCTCAAAATCTTTAATTTGATAATGGGAGGTTTCTTCGGAGAAAATAAACATTTCTCCTTCTTCATATTTGTCTAATCCAGAAAGTACATTAAGTAACGTTGATTTCCCACTTCCTGATTCACCAGTAACAGCAACAAATTCACCCATATGAAACGAGAGTGAGATATGTTTCATACCCACACTTACATTATTTTCTGATTGATAATATTTTGATACTCTTTCTAATCTTAACGCTTCCATAATTCCTCCGTTTAAGATAATATATTAATTAATTGTGTCAAAGTATTGACAGCAATACTTTTTCCAAAGCCTTTACATCATTGACTAAGTGCATCGGGTTTAACTGAAGTAGTTGTTCTTTCGTTCTGTAGCCATAACTTACTGCAATATGATTCACGTTTAAGGTTTTTGCGACAATAATATCAGGCTCTGAGTCACCGATATAAATGATTTCTTCTTTAGAAACATTCATGAAATTACATACATATAAAAGCATATCTGGTGCTGGTTTAATGGGACGCTCACTTGTCATCCCCAACACAATGTCAAATTTATCATTAAAGTAATACTCTGATAAAGATTGTACTAAATGATGATATTTATTTGAAATAATTCCAAGTTGATAGGATGATTTAAGTCTCTGTATTAAATTTAATATCCCGTCATAGATAACTGTTAAGTCTTTATGATTCGCATCATAATATGTTTGATAAGTATCGTGAATCGATTTGACATGGTTTTCAGATGCTTTAGGTGCACATCGCTTGATCATTTGCATGGCACCAGATCCAATACTTTGGCGAACATGATCTACTGATACTGTTGGATATCCAAATGATTTGAGTCCAACATTCACAGCCTGATGTATGTCATAAATCGTATCTAATAAAGTCCCGTCTAAATCAAATATTATTGCTTTTTTCATGACAATCCTCAATCATATTATATCACGATTATGATTGTAAAAATCGCTAAAATCATGTATAATCTTCACGCTGGGGATGTTTATGGATTCGTCAGAGTATGAATCTATCATGTTGCGTATCTTGGTTGCTCAAGTAAAAAAGCCGAGGCTAATAACCGGAAACCAAAATTTTTCTTACGCGGCTTAAGAATAGCAAGCGTGCCAACTAAGTTGTTTGCTTACGACACTTACACGGCTCATAAAGTAAGCAATCCTATTGTTGTTGACAAGCTTCAATAAGATTACGCATTGTCTCGATGACATCTTTCTTGTTTATTGTTAGGATGTCATTTAAATCTCTCAATAAACTACATACGTAGATGCATGGTATCATCATATTTTGCACAGGGGTTCAACTCCCCTCATCTCCACCATCAAAAACAAAAAAACACGTCTTTAACGTGTTCTTTTTTTATATAAAAGGGTGTCTAAACATGGCATCACGATACCATATCGATCGCTCATATATAAATGTTTTATTCCACAAGATGTGGTCAACATAAGATTCAAACTCAACCATAAACATCGGATTTGGCCATAAATATGTATTAAAGTTATTCCATCTTTCAAAGTTTTCTTCTGCGTAAGGTATCAAAGAAACACCTAAAACCTCTATCAACGTTAAAAACATCGGTAAAATTTCATTATAATAGTGAAGCATTTCATTTCGAAACATGTCTTGAAATACGTCTAATTCGATAATTGTAAAAAACCATGACATCCTTGAATCGAACGCTAAAAAGAACCCTTCTGGGTTATAATAATCATCTCCGACATAATCAGCATTCCCTAAAGCAAAATCAAAATCCCAAACAGGACCAAATTTTAACGTATTATTTTCTCGGTACATAAAAACAGATAATCCCCATGCATCAACATTTTTAAATATTTCTTGAATCATCATATATTTTGCCCAATTAGTTAAATCAATATCGGGATGTATGATCCCATTTCTTAAATCATTTAAGACATTTTCTAAATATGTTTCAATCGTCATGAGCGTATCTGCTTCTAAGTTTACACTTCTTTTTATCGCATAAGGTGCACCATCTACACGAATAAATACATCGTTAGAAGGTTCCCAATCAATTCGATGGTCAAGTTCTAATGCAAATGTTAAAGGATCTTCATTCGATTTGATATATGTACGATCTTCGATAAGTGCATATAATCCGTGATAATCACCATTAACGTATAAAGATATATATCTTGTAGCTTGAGTTATTTCTAAAGATAACATTTGAGAAAGCTGATGTGCTATTACATCTCGCATCAGCGATTTATCTGCTGCCATTCCAATAAGTAAATAATCATGATGAGGTCTTAATCCCATCATTTCAATATTATGATCAAATGATATCCGGTATGATTTTTTATCATATGCAAACCAGTTTGAATTCCCTCTTCCACGGATATTTCCCAAAGATTCAAAAAGTTCAGTGTCATTTTGATAAAGTGAAATAACAGTTTGTGAGAAAGATTCTTTTTGAATATTTTCAAAATCAACACCATTTAAATGAATTTCATAATTATGTTTCGGAGAATATGCACTAAGCACGTAGATTTGATCGATGATTTTGTATGTTTCATCGCTTGCGTAAATTATGACTTCAAGGTCCATATATTGGTCATAGATGGGTCGATCAAGATTTTTCAAGTCATCGATAATTTGATCATTTATTTCATATGAAATAATTGTTCCCTCAAATAAAGGAAGCGTGCTTTCGTGTGTCACATCTTGTTCAATGAAATATTCAATATCAGGCAATACCTGTTCTAAGGTATGTTTTGCTGTAAGGTTTTGTTGACATGATACAAGAAAAACAGAGATTAAAATGAGAATACTACTTATTAAAAATTGTTTCATGTTTTACCTAATTTTGTTAAAATAAAATATGCTATAATGATTTAGAAAAGAAAGTGTGGTTACTCTATATGACAAATAGCATGCAATATCAAATTTTACTATATTATCATTATACATCAATTAATGATCCTGAGTCATTTGCAAAGAAACATTTAAAATATTGTAAAAAGTTAGGAGTATTAGGTCGTATCATTGTCTCAAAAGAAGGCATCAATGGCACTTTATCAGGTACCCTTGAACAAACCAATACGTATATGCAAGACTTAAAATCCATCAAAGGATTTGAAGGTATTTCTTTTAAAATAGACATAGAGGACGCCCATGCATTCAACCGTATTTCTGTTAAAGTGAAAAAAGAAATTGTTAACTTGGGATTAGAAGATGATATTAATCCACAAGAACTCACAGGTATTTATCTTGAGCCAAAAGATTACTATGAGAAATTAAAAGATCCAAATGTTGTCATTGTCGATGCTAGAAATAATTATGAATATGATTTGGGGCATTTTAGAAATGCAATCAATCCTAATATTAAAAACTTTAGAGATATCCCTTCATGGTTTAGAAAACATAAACAATTATTCGAAGGCAAAACCATACTAACTTATTGTACAGGCGGAGTGCGGTGTGAAAAATGGTCTGGGTTATTAAAACGTGAAGGTATCGAAGACGTCTATCAATTAAAAGGTGGTATTGTCACATATGGTAAAGATCCAGTTATACAAGGTGAACTTTGGGACGGCGCATGCTATGTATTTGATTCTAGAATAAGTGTGCCAGTTAATAGAGTAAACCCTGTCATTGTTGGTAAAGATCATTTTAATGGTGAACCATGTGAAAGATACATTAACTGTGCAAATCCAGAATGTAATAAACAAATCTTATGTAGTGAGGAAAATGAGGTTAAATACAGAGGCTCTTGTTGTGATGCATGTAGAAAGCACCCCCTTAATAGATATGAAACAAGAATTTCATCAAGAATATATGATTAAAGCACGTTATGAACGTGCTTTAATTTTGTATTTTTCTATATATTCCATAATGAATTGAAATTTTTAAGTGTCACTGGAAATCAAAATAAATTCTTAAATTTATTAAGTAGTCTTATTCTATAATTTCATAAAAAGTTTTATAAATTAATTGATACATTTTTCAATCGAAATACAAATAAAAAGGCTGAGTCTTTTCATTTAGATAATAATGTAGTGAGTGCATCTGTGTATGCTTTAGGATTTTCTAATGGAATCCCTTCAGCAACTAGTGACTGGTTATATAGCAATGATGCAATTGAATCAATGGTTTGATCATCAGATACAAAGGTTTCATGTAGTTTTTTAAATAGATCGTGATTTGGATTGACTTCTAAAATACGTTCAGCTTTCACAGAGTCACCATTTGGCATTTGATTCAGTACTTTTTCCATCTCAAGTGAAACACCTTCACCTGAAACAATACATACAGGAGATTCCGTAAGTCTTGCAGATACCTTTACATCTTTTACTTGGTCTTTTAAACTTTTTTTAATTGCCTTTAAGAAATCTTTATAATCTTTTTCTTGTTTCTTAACTTCTTTTTTCTTTTCTTCTAAAACTTCTTCAAGATCCCCTTGTTGAATTGATTTAAAAGGCATTTTTTGATAGTTTTGCATTGCCTGAAACATAAATTCATCGACATCATCATAACATAACAACACTTCGATATCTTGTGACTTCATCGCATCCATTTGAGGTAGATTCATCATTCTTGATTTTGATTTACCAGTCGCATAATAGATAAATTTTTGACTTTCGGGTTTTCTATCCAAATATTCTTTTAAAGTAATCGGTTTTTCACTTTTTGACGTTTCAAATAAAATTAAGTCTTGTAGCTTATCTTTATTCATGCCAAACATTTCATAAATACCATATTTTAAAGTGAGTTTGTAAGCTTCGTAAAATTCTAAATATGTTTCCCTCTCATCTGCTAACATGGATTCTAATTCACTTTTGATTTTTTTCTCTAAATGTGAAGCAATCTTTTTGAGTTGTCGATCATGTTGTAACATTTCTCTAGATAAGTTAAGTGACAAATCTGCTGAATCTACAAGTCCTTTGACAAATTTAAAATAATCTGGGATTAATGATTTATTTTTATCTTCAATGAAGACACTTTTAGAATATAACTGCAATCCTTTTTCAAAACTTTCAGTGTAGAAATTATATGCAGGTTTCTTCGGAATGAATAAAAGCGCAGTATACGTTAACATCCCTTCAACATTGGTATGAATGGTTCTTAATGGTGCTTCAAACTCATTAAATTGATGTTTATAAAATTCTTGAAGTTCCTCTTCTTTAACATCACTTTTTGACCGTTTCCAAATCGGTGTCATTTGATTAAGAGTTATATCTTCTTGAACCTCTTTTTTATCTTCGGTTCTTGTTTCTAACATCTTAATTGGATACCTTATATAATCACTATATTTTTTGACAAGTGATTTGATTTCATAAAATTTTAAAAACTTTGAGAAATCGATGTCTTCGGCATCTTCTCTAATATATAATGTGATTTCTGTACCAATGGTTTCTTTTTCAATATCTTCAATTGTATAATTTGATACACCATTAGACGTCCATAAATATCCAGTTTCAGCATATGGTGAACGTGTTTTTACAACGACTTTTTCAGCAACCATAAAAGCACTGTAAAACCCAACACCAAACTGACCAATGAGTTCTGCTTCATTTTTTTCTTCTAATGAATCTTGAAATGCTTTCGTTCCTGACTTAGCGATGGTACCTAAGTTTTCTACTAGTTCTTCTTGAGTTAGACCGATACCATTATCTACAATCGATAAAGTACGAGCTTTTTCATCAGTAATCAATCTAATTTCATAGTCAGCATTTGGCACTTTTTCATCAGTTAATGATTTAAAGTGGCGTTTATCGATGGCATCACTCGCATTTGATATAAGTTCTCTTAAAAATATTTCATGGTGTGTATAAATTGAGTGTGTCATTAAATGTAGTAAGCGTTGAGATTCAGTTTTAAATTGTTTTGTTTGTTTCATATATTCCTCCCATATGATATTTTATTAATGTAGATATATAAAGTCAATAAAAAAGACACTTTATGGTAAAGTGCCTTTTTTTATCAATTAATAAATAATTAAGCTAATGCTTCTACTGCAGCTTTCACTTGAGAAATAAATTCTGTTCTCGTGATTTGTCCACTCGCGAGTGCACTATAGATTGGTCCTAAAGTATCCATACCAAATCCTGCAGGTAAATCATTTTGCCACCAAGCATATGCTTTACCAGCTTGATTCCAAGCAAGTACAGCAGCTGATAATGGTGTTGAAGGTACTAATGTCACTGAATCAAATGCAGGCACCATATTCGCTTCATTCACCATATAGTTGTGTCCAGCTTCAGTTCCAGCTAAATCTTCTAAGAATGCTTTTGCATTTTCAATGTTTGCACCATCTTTGTTAATAACATAGTATGAAGGTGCACCAATGAAAATAGAGTCATTGCCAGTCGCTAATACACCATGTGGTAAATATCCCATTTCAAAATCACTGTTTGCATATGAAGAATCTGTCCAATTACCTTGATGTAAGAATGCAGCTTTACCTGAAGCAAATAATCCTACTTGTTCATCATAACCACCAGTATTTAAAATGGTTTGATCAGCAAATTCAAATAATAATTCAACCCAATCCGTATATTCACCAAAACGTGCATCATCTAGTGTACCACCATTTACTTGATCAATGACTGTTGAATCAGTATAAGGCAATCCTGCACTTAAATAACCATTGAAGTTATGTAATCCAGTAACCCAAGTCATACCTGAAGCTGCTGCCATTGAAACAACTGCTGAATCAGTAATGCTATTTTCTGTGTAGTAATCTTCTACTGCTTCAAACATTGCTCTAAAATCTGCTTGTGATACTGCAGCACCAATCGCAGGTATTGTAAGTCCAGCTGCTTCTAAGATTGTTTTATTGTATGCCATACCCCAACCTTCAATCGCAACTGGGAATCCATAAACATCACCGTCAAATACAAATTCTAAACCTGTATTGTCTACCCAAGCTTCATTTCCTGAGAATTGATAGATTTTATCTTTATATTGATTAAATCCACCAAGACCTTCTATCACAAAGATATCTGGTTGATCATTTCCTTGGAATTCTGCTAATAATTGTGTACCATATGCACAAGAGTCACCACCACATGTTTGGACTTCAACGTTAAGACCGTTTTCTTCGCCCCATGCTGTTGCATAAGTACTTAAAACATCATCGATTTCAACTTTGTTTTGGAATATCACAAGCGAATCAGTCGCAGGTGTTCCAGTACAAGAAGCTAAAACGATAGCTACAGTTAATACTGTAAATAATGAAAGTAACTTTTTCAATTTATTTTCCTCCTATATTTTTTTTAAATTGAAAACGAAAGTAAGGTGATTGCTAAGCAATCGATGAATCATGTTTTTACTTGATTGCACCCGATGTCATACCTTTAATGATATGTTTTTGAACAAACAAGAATAAAATGAGTAATGGAACCGCAGCTAAAATCACTTGAGTGAGTATAAGCGGCCAATCTTTCGTATATAAACCTGCCAAAACACCAACGGAAAGTGGTAATGTTTGTACTGGATTTTTTACACCCAATACAAGAACAGGAAGTAAATAGTCATTCCATATCCATAAACCGTTTAACACTAACATGGTGACAAAAATAGGTTTTAAAATAGGAAATACAACTCTGAAAAATACTTGTCTTTGGCTACAACCATCAATAATGGCAGCCTCCTCAATTTCAAGTGGTACAGATTTGATAAATCCATAAAACATAAATACAGAAAGTGGCGCTCCAAAACCAATATATGTGAGTACGATACCATGTACTGTTTCTTTCATTTGTAACCCAGTAATGTTTGTAATATCTTGAAGTAGTCTAACAAGTGGTAACATTACCACTTGAAATGGAATGACGAGCCCACTCAGAAATAAAAAGAAGATCAACTTAGAATACTTCGTTTTCGTTCTTACAAGGACCCATGCTGCCATTGAACTAAAAATCCCTATTGAAAATAGTGAAAGAGATGTAATAAGCAGTGAATAGCCAAATGAAGAGAAATATCTTATTTGTCGATGCGTTAAGATGCGTTCTATGTTATTAATGAAATTTGTAAAATAGTTTTGAGGAAATCCAAGCGGATCTAAAATAATCGCATTATTGTCTGCTTTACCAACATTGATTAAAACAATAATAATTGGCATGAAAAATAAAATTAATAAAATAACAGAAAAGATTTCAATGGTCCAGTTATTTTGTTTAAATGTAAGATTCCAATTTTTCTTTTGTTTGTTATTAGATTTTAATTGCATTACATTTCCACCTCTCTCTTTTGAGTAAAGTAGACTTGTAATCCACCAATAACACCTATAAGTATGAAAAACAATATTGCTTTCGCTTGTCCAACACCTAATTGGAATCTCACAAATGCAGTTTCATAAATGTTATATGTTATTACTTCAGTACTTTGCACTGTGATTGGGTTAATCCCATATAAGTTTGCAAACCATACCGGCATTTGCATTGCTGGACCACTTTGAGTGAGTGATACAACAGTATCATATTGTTTAAATGATGTAACAAGAGTTAAAAATAATGCAATTGTAAATGCTTGTGCCACCAAAGGAAAAGTGATTGCTTTGAGTCTTTGCCAAGCATTCGCACCATCAATCGTTGCCGCTTCAATTAAATCTTGAGGGACATTCTGAAGTGCAGCAATGTAAATCATCATAATATAGCCAGCATATTGCCATGTAACAACAATAGAGAGTCCTAATATGGAAGTCTCACCAACGGCAATTAATGAGGGTTCAAACCACACTATAAGCGCCCGATTGTATAAAAATTGCCATATATATCCTAATACAAGACCACCGATGAGATTCGGTAAGAAAAATCCTGCACGATAAACATTTTTCATCAATGTATTTTGAGTGACTATTAATGCCAAACCAAAAGCAACAATATTAATAATGACCACTGCAAGTAATGAATACGTCGCAGTTTGCAAAAAAGAAAAGCCAAATTGTGGATCACTCAAGATTTGTCTGTAATTATCAAATCCAACAAAACTTTCGTTTCCAGTATTTAGGCCTGACCAATTCGTAAAACTATAATAAATTCCTGTAAAGAATGGCACAATAACAAAAATAATAAAGGCAGATAATGAAGGCAACAAAAATAACCAAAATGATCGATTACTCTGTGCTCTTCTACTATTTCCGAATAAAATGTTTTGCTTCATGTTCCCTCTTTTAAGTAACGAATACAATTCTTATCAACTTTTATAACATATAAAAGTGACTATCATATGGAAAGGTTTTCATAAACATTTTAACAAAAAATGTAAGCGTTGTCAATATAATTATCGTATTTTGTGTGAAAATACTTGTAACATGATAATATGGTTATGAGGTGACTAAGTGATTTACATATTATATCTTTATTTTCTATTTTCAATTTCTTATATATTCATGCAATCTACTTCTTTAGAAATTGCGTTTATAAGTGTTGTTCTGACACCTTTTGCCGCTTTTATCATGGTATTTTTATTCTTAGCATTACACATCCCAATATTCAAACTCTTTAACGTTAAACCACACAATTTGTATCTCAATTACTTAAATAGACAAATGATCACCCTTTTTAATCATGTATTCCTGAGAATGAAAACAACACTTATAGGCTCATTTGATCCCACAATAAATCAAGTCATTTATTCAAACCACACATCATATTCTGATGCATTGTGTGTATTAGAAAAGGTGCATATGCCAATGGCATTCACACCTAAAGTTTCCATATTAAAAATCCCCTTCATTAGTCAATGGATTACATTGCTAGGGAGTTTTCCCGTCGATAGAAATAATTCAAGAAAAACACTAGAAAATATGATTAAAGCAATTCAAACCGTGAAAAACGGTCAAAACATGCTTGTTTTCCCTGAAGGTACTGTAAGGGACAAATACATGAATGATGTTGAAAATATGAAAGCTGGCGCATTCAAACTTGTTTTAAAAGCGCAAACACATTTGACTCTCATTAAAATAACTGGTGATATTGATGTTCGAAAAAAAGTGCCTTTTTATCCAATTAATCGTACCGTGCAAGTAATTGGGACCTATGATTATGATTCAATCAAAGAAATCGCAACGTCTGAATTATCTAATCAAATGATGCAGACCATAAATACTTTTACAGGACACAAAGATCAATGATATCAAATTGATCTTTTTTTGAATCATAATCCAACATCGACACACTACAATTCCTAATAGGTATAGCATCTTTTTGAACTTGATTAATTTTCATGATGTTCGCGATGATTTCTCTTATGACCCCGCCATGTGTGACAATTATGATATTTTTTTTAAGGTTGTTGTGAACAATTTTCTTAAAGGTTTCAAATGATCGCAATTGAAATTCAATGTATGATTCTCCTGAATGAATATTTAATGCATTCTTCTCATTTTCTGGTTTATTAAAAAAGTAAGCATACTCTGCTTCAATTTCTTGCCAAGAATGACCCTCCCACGAACCTAAATACATCTCTCTTAACTGCTTATCAATATAAACTTCTTTATGGATTGCATCTGCAATAATTTGAGCAGTTTCCAATGCTCTTGATAGATCACTTGAATAGACAATATCGATCGATTCTTCTCTAAAAAAAGATACAAGTGCATTTGCTTGTAAGCGTCCTTGATCATTTAGAGGGGTATCTTTCCAACCTTGCATGAGGTTTTTTATATTATCGTTGGTTTGTCCGTGTCTAACTAAATAAATTCTCATCAATTACTCTTTTATTGCATATATACTTATGTTATCATAATAGGGTATCAATGAACAATAAAATCTACGGAGTATTCTATGACCCTTTTAGAGATTACCAATGCATTAATAGATTCAAAAAAACATACAAAAAAACTTTTCATAGGTTTTGATGGATTTGTGGATAACATCATGCATGTTGTTGACAAGAGATTAAGTTTAACTGAGTTTAAACGTTTGGAATATATTAAAGATTATGCGGAGCGTATTGGAAAAGCTGCAGGACTCTCCACTAACATTGAATGGGTCGTAGACCAACAAAAAATAGGTGGTAATGGTCCAATCATGACCAATGCTTTACTTAATCATAATGTCGATGTCACATATGTAGGGGCACTCGGCTATCCAACATTACATCCAGTATTTCAGCCAATCGCTCAAAAAGCGAATATTATTTCAATTGAAAATCCAGGCATTTCAGATGCTGTTGAATTTTTCGATGGAAAAATCATTATGGGACGTATGAATTTTGATCATATGACCTATGATCGTTTAATTGAAACTTATGGAGAAAAACAACTTATTAAACAGTTGCAAACTTCTGATTTAGTCGCTAGTGTCAATTGGTCTATGTTACCAACGATGACGTCGTTATGGGAAGATTTATTAGAAAAAGCATTACCTCAATTAAGTCCTAAAGCTGTCAAGCCAATTCTATTTGTTGATATTGCCGATCCAGAGAAAAGAGCCTCTTCTGATATTATTCGCGCACTCCATTTATTAAAATTATTTAAATCTTATTTTAAAGTCATTTTAGGATTTAACAAAAAAGAAGCCTATGATGTTTCAGTTACTTTAGGTTTATTTTCTAGTGACGTGATCAAAGAAACAAGTCTTGAAAATGTTACAAAAGCTTTGTTTAATGAACTAGAAGTTGACCAACTTGTTGTGCATCCGGTTGATCGTGCAGTGGTCATGACGGAACAAGGTTTCTTTGAAACAAAAGGACCTTATGTTGAGAAACCAAAACTTACAACAGGCGCTGGAGATAATTTTAATGCAGGATATGTATTTGGGCAACTTACTGGACTTACACCGGAGGCATCACTATTAACTGGTGTTTGCACAAGTGGATTTTATGTTGTGAATGCAAAAAGCCCATCTACTGACGAACTCATTGCATTCATCGAAAACTTTAAAAAATAAAAGTGCTTAGGCACTTTTTTTTATTTATGTGCATATTTCACATATTTATTTATTTTTAGAATTTGATATAATACATTGTGAAAGGGTTTCCATATTATGAAATCATATCCACTTATAGAAACTTTATTTGATGCTTTATATCCTCAAAGTCAAGAGGCAAAGAAAGACTTCATGCTGTTTATAAAACAACATGAAGCAACATCAGTTGAATCGCCATGGTATACGTATACCCCGATTGTAGCTATGACACTTTATGTTGATTTGTTCTCAAATGATATTCTTTCTTTGAAAGAAAAATTATCATATTTCAAAGATTTAGAGATTAACTTGATTCATCTTATGCCACTATTAAAAACTCGAAAAGATGAAAATGATGGCGGATATGCTGTGGTGGATTTTAATGATGTTGATGAAAAATTTGGAACGAAAGATGATCTTCTAGACATCATCAACTATTTCCATAAGCATGATATTAAGCTCATGATTGATTTCGTATTAAATCATATCGCAAAAGAACATCAATGGTCTATGAATGCAATGCAGGGTGATGTCTTATATCAAAATTATTTCATGATGTTTGATGATGCATTCATTCCATCACAATTTGATTTAACAGTACCATTAGTCATTCCAGAGAGAAAAAAAACAAATTTTACATATATTGAAAGCATGTCAAAATATGTCTATACTTCTTTTAGTGATTATCAATGGGATTTAAATTATAAAAATCCATATGTTTTAATAGACATGTTAAAACAGCTTTATACATTTTCAAAATGGGGCATTGATATGGTGCGGCTTGATGCCATACCTTTTATGTGGAAAACGATTGGAACAAATTGTCGAAATCTCCCTGAAGTGCATGTACTCATGAGATTATTTAGAGCATTTCGTGATTTAACCTGTCCAAATGTCGCACTTCTTGGAGAAGCAATCGTTGAACCTGATGAAATTGTAAAGTATTTTGGCACCGATGAAGCACCTGAATGTGATTTTATGTATGATGCGAATTTAATGGTGGATTTATGGCATACTGTCGCGACACAAGATGGACGTTTATTAACCTCGGATGCTAATCGATTCCAATTACCAAAACATGCCACATGGCTAAATTACATACGTTGTCATGACGATATAGGTTGGGGTCTTAATGAAGAGGCACTAAGAAGTCAAGGCTTTGATCCTTTCATGCATAAACAATTTTTAATATCGTTTTTCAATGGATCATTTGAAGGATCTTTTAGTAAAGGTATCGATTACCAAAAAAATGAACAGACACATGATGCTAGAACAAATGGTATGTTTGCTTCTCTAGCAGGTATCGAAGATGCAAAAGATCAACAAGCATCTATGTTATTTGATTTATCCATTAATAGAATAAAAATGCTTAACGGATTATTATTTTTCTACCAAGGTGCACCGATGATTTATGCGGGTGATGATATTGGCATGATCAATGATACATCCTATTTAGAGGATGATACAAAAAAAGATGATTCTAGGTGGATACATCGACCATTTTATGATTGGCAATTATATGATAATATCATGCACCAAAAAGATCAACGTTTTGAAATTTATAGAGATTTAAAACAACTGATTGCTTTAAGAAAAAAAGAACCTTTATTAAGCCCTTTTACAAATCAACGCGCAATAAACATTCATAATTCAGATATTGTTGTTCTAGAAAAGAGACATCAAAAGGATGGTTTAATCGGCATTTTCAATGTCTCCAATAAAACAACCTCTTTAAATCTATCATTTATGAAAGAATACGGTTATACAAAAATACAAAAAGATTTAATTCAAGGACGCAAAATATTAAAAACCCAGTCCAGTATGATACTCGCCCCTTATGAAATACTATTTATCCCAGTAAAGACTGCATAGCAGTCTTTTTTTTGCAAAAAAAACACTTGCAAGCAAGTGTTTAAAATATCAAATGGTGGAGTTAGAGGGGATTGAACCCACGACCCCTTGCACGTCAAGCAAGTGCTCTCCCGCTGAGCTATAACTCCATTCGCACCTAACATTATACATGAATTATATTTTGAATCAAGTCGTAGTATGTATTTGATTTAAAACAAATTCTGATTTTTGAGAAATATAGGATGATAAGTCTCTATATCCAAAAGATAATGACATCATTGAATTGATAATATCTTCTTCATATATTGGTTTATATGTATCAATAAATGCTTTAAAAAAATCAAATGTAAAGGATGTTTGAATCAATGTCTCAAGATGCGCTTCATATAAAAATTTAAAACTATCCATGTCAATTAATACTTCCATTAAAGGATGGTTGACTTCTTGACCTGTTAAATATGAAAAAACTTCTCCAAAATGATAGAGTGTATTATTGATGAGTTGATTTTCAAATACTGGTGCACCATCCCATCCTTGACCTAAACTATGATCGAGATCATAAGGCATAAAATGATAGGTCTCAGTAACACTATCAACATACAAATAATAATTGTTAGCCATCGATCGAAAATCATCAGGATTTCCCAATAGAAATGAAACTGCAAACATTTTTGATAATGCTTGGATATCCATATTTGCCTCAACAAATGCCTTTTTAAAGGTCATATCTTCACTTGCTAAAACATCAATGAGTAAATTCAATGCATCGTGAGTAGATGTATTCTTATTTGTTTTTAAATCATAGGCAGGACGATAATTTATGGAAACATCTTTGATACCGATGGCTCCTTCCTTTAAGTTCGCTAAATTTGCTGGACCAAATTGTTGCCACAATGATTTATATAAATCTCCAATTTGACCATCTTTGTAATCAAAACGTCTTTTTATAAACCATTCATCTATTGGTTCAAATGCAGTCATGACACCAACTTTATATATCACTTCATCGATATGAACTTCCACATATATGAGCGTTGCACGCTGCGCAACCACATCATAAGCTTCATATAATTTGAATGCACCAAATTCATTCATATACGTTTCGTCATAGTTACGATTATATTTTAAATCTAATTCTTCCAAACCAAAAAGAAACCCATCTCGAGTGATATCTGTAAATTGCTGATTGAATTTGAGTTTAAAATGATTCAGTTGTAATATGCCTTCTTCATTTAAAAAGCGATTCCTAGAAAGATTACCTCTTGTCCTAAATGGGACATCTTGCATATCTATCGTTCCAAATTCGTCTTGATATGTAATATGAGACATGATATATTCATCACTTTTATAATTTCCAAATTGATCAAAATATGCTTGCATAGATTGGTCCAATAAAGATGCTTGGTCTTGAGTTATAAAGATGACTAATGTCTTATGGTTTTCATGATTAAAAAAACGATCATAATTATCATCTAATAAAATCTCTTCTTCATCGATCATCACTGGATCTGTTTCAGGTATGAGTGTTGTCTCACAGCCAATAATGAAAACGCTGATCGCAACAATCAAAACTACGTTTAAAAACTTCTTATATATCATAAAATCTCAATACCACTTCTACACCTTCATTTATATTCCTAATGTAAAAAGCGCCTCCATGTGCTTTCATTATCTGATCTACAATCGCTAGACCTAAGCCTAGACCATCTGAGTTTACTTTGTAAAATGTCTGATTTAAAAAAGGTAAATGTGCTTCATCTATTGGTGTTGTTTGATTGGTAATCATCACATCAAAATAATCTTGATATCGTTCATACTTAATATCAATAATAGAATCTTTTTTTCTAAATTTTATCGCATTATTTAAGACATTATTTACCACTTGTCGCATGCTGAGTGCATCCATACTTAGTATTTTATCTGATTTAAGTTGTTTATGATTAAAATGAACATCTTGATGAATGAGTGACAATTCATTCGTGATATCTTCTATAAATTTACTAATTCTTACATCCTTTTTGTCCAAGGTGATCGTATGACTTTGTAATTCTGAAATGAGCATAACATCATCCGTCAATTTCTCTATGAGTTTAATTTGTGCATGAATCATTTTATAATAAGTTTCAATTTTTGCACTATCCTTCGTAACTGACAATAAATCGATTGCTGATTGAATCACAGTAATCGGAGTTCTAATTTCATGAGAAATGTTCGCAATAAATGTTTTTGATAATTGATCTTGTTTTTTTTCTTTTTCAAGTTCTCTTTTCAGGGTATCAATTGTATCATTTAATCTTTTTTTCATAGATATAAATGAAATCATCAATGTTTTAAACTCATCATTTCTATGATTATCAGGCAGTTTGAGTTCATTTGATTGTGTGAGTTGAATCAGTTGATGAATTGGCTTTGAAAATCGATTTGAAATGAACCAAGCTGTTAAAACGGACAAGACAATCCCTAGGCTTGTGATATATATGAAAAGATCATTAATGAGAGATATACTCTGATTAAGCCCTTCCAAAGAGCGTTGATAGATGAAAATATAGTCAGTTTTTATCATCATGACTTGCATAAAATTTTGTTCTGATATATCGACTTCTTCAGTGATGATACTTTCTTCATTCAATTGAATGAGTATCCTAATCGGTAAATCTCTCGTATTACCAAAAAGACCTTGACCTGTCATATCATATACTATCATTCGGCCATTATTCGTAGACATAAAGTCATTGATGATCTCTTCATGAAGATCAAAGTCATTTGAACTCAATTCTATATCTAATTCTTCTACGGATTCAATCATTTTAAATTCTAAATCGTTTTTATAAATCGATGGAACAAGTAAGTTTTGAGCGACTCCTAAAATAGCAAAAACAAGCATCATTGTTCCAACAATATACAATATAAGTTTATAAAAAATAGGAAATTGTTTCATCGTTGAACCTCAAAATAATATCCTACACCAAATACAGTATGGATGCACGAAATATGAGATAATTTATGTCGAATACGTTTAATTGTTGTATCTACTGTACGCGTATCTCCATCAAACAAGTAGCCCCAACACATCTCAAGGAGTCTTTCTCTTGAAATTACTTCTTTCGGATGCTCATATAAATATTTCAACACCTCAAATTCTTGTTTCGTAAGTTTTGTTTTTTTACCATCTATATTCACTTCATGTGTATTCGTAAGAATCTGAAAGGCAATATGATTCGATCTTCTTACAGATAACATGTGATCGATTCTTAAATGTAATTCTTTTAGTGAAAATGGTTTCGTAAGATAATCATCAGCTCCAAGTTCTAATCCGAATATTTTATCTGAAGTTTCGCTCCGAGCTGTTAACATGATCACAGGTACTGAAGCTGTTTGCTTAATTTTTCTTAATACGGACCATCCATCCAAATCATCTAACATCACATCTAAAATGACAACATCAATCGCTTTAGTTTCTATCATCTCCATAACTTCTGAACCCTTTGAGACTAAAAAAACATCATATGCATAAGATGTAAAGTAATCTTTAAGAATTGTTTGTAGGTTGATATCATTTTCAACGACTAATAGTTTTTGATTCATATCTATATTTTATCATGATGAAACCATAAAAAAACGTTCGTTTGAAAATTGTTAGATGTTTGACACAACTTTGACATAATTCTTTATTATAATGAATGTAATTCTAGGAGGTATCTCATGAAAAAAATACTATTATTGATTGTTTCATTTTTATTTACAGTTACGTTAACTTCTTGTAATCAAATGATCAGTCATTATACAGATGACTCGCATTCACAATTATCTTATGTAAAAGATTATGATCAGTTTAAACAACTCATCGAACGAAATCAAGACAGTTACAATCGGTTTTATCCTGAAGCTGTTTTTGATAGTGTTGAAATGGATGATACTACATCTTCAGAAAAATCAAATGTCTCTACTACAAATGTTCAAGTCCAAGGGATTGATGAAGGTGATATTGTTAAAGTAGATGATACAAGAATATACATGTTGAGCTATGATGCCTTTCATGTGATCGATATTTCTAATGATTCTATGTCATTGTTACTTTCTCAATCACTAGCATCCACAAGAGAAGATTCAAGTTATACTTATTATCAAGAACTTTACATAACAGAAAATGAAGTCATTGTGATTGGTCAGCGTTATTCTTATTATCTACAATCTAGAGATGGTCAAACAAAAGAAAGTGATTTTATCGATATTGAGCCGTGGTATTACTTTGGTTTACCTGAATCTATAATTGAAATATACGATAAAGCTTCTCTTACATTACAAGATACCTTTTTGGTCTCAGGTTATTTATCAAGTTCTCGCTTAATTAATAATCACTTATATGTCATTACAAAACAAGATATTTTCCTTTATGAAGATATTGATCCAAGACCTCAGATCACACACAATTCTGATGTTTATATGCAACCCTATGAAAACATTCAGTACATTGCTTCTCTGGACACACTTGAGAACTATACCAATATATTACATGTTGAATTCAATGACACACTTACATATGAATTAAAAACATATTTAGGCCAAAGTTCTTGGGGTCATACGTATGTGACTTTCGATAATATTTATTTTGCTGGTAACACGTATCAATTTGATGATGTAACGAACACATATGTTACAAAAGGTGTTATTATCCGTTACATGATTAACAATGATGGGTCTACTTCCTTTGGTGGCTATCAAACATACGAAGGTTATATCATCAATCAATTTGCTATTGATCAATATGATCAAACATTAAGACTCGTAACAACAGATGGTTGGGGAGACACGGTTGTAAATCGTTTATATATATTTTCTTTAGATGTGAATGAAACGAATGAACCTAGCTTATCATTACGAGCGCTATTAGATGAAGGTATCGGGAAACCTAGAGAACGTGTTCAATCTGTTCGATTTAATGAAGATATTGTAACGATTGTTACCTTTGAACTTACAGATCCATTATATATAATCGATATTTCAGATCCCACTCGACCAACTATTACAAGTGAACTTGAGATTACCGGTTTTGCAACCTATCAGCACCCTTGGAAAAATGATACATTACTTAATATCGGATATGAAACCGATAACGAAGGTCGTATCATCGGATTAAAAATCGCACTTTTTGATACTTCTGATATCATGAATCTTATTCAGATCGGATCTGAACTAACATTTTTAAATGGTAATCAAGGTTGGACATATTCCGAAGCACTTCACAACCATAAAGCATTACTTTTCTCTGAAATACACGATTTCTTTGGATTTGCGATGACACGTTATCAATGGATTGAAACATCAGATGCTTCGTACTATATGAATATTCAAGACTATATATTATTTAATATTGATTTAAACAATACAACGACACCACTCAGTGTTAAAGCAACATTTTCACATCAATTTTTTATACAGTCACTCTCTTTAGATACAAATTCGTATTATCTATCTTATACGTTTGGTATTCAACGTGCAGTTTATGTAGATGATATGATTTACTTCATTTCACTTGGTGGTGTGACATCCTATGATTTAAATGATTTAACAACGATGACAGATTCTTTATTGCTATATTCAGAATAAAATAAAAAAACAATAACCTCATAGTTATTGTTTTTTTATTTTATACCACTTGTTTTCTAGTAACGTCTAATGCAACTTTACTTATCGCAATGAAGATCACATAAAACTCTAATCGTCCCAAAAACATACCAAAGGTGCCTGTCCACAATAAGAAACTAGGTGCATTTGCATTTAAAATTCCAACAGACAATCCAACCGTGCCAAGAGCACTTGCAAATTCAAACAAACTATCTTCAAATGTATATCCATGTAACATAATCATGAATGCACCGATAAGTAATATGACGATATACGTTGTAATAAACATATAGTTTTGCGTAATTTCATCTTGTTCAATGACCATTTTTTTACCTAATCGATTAATAAATTTTGTCCGTACGGTTTTTTTATGACTCAACATATCTTTAATTTGCCAATATTGAGACTTCACCATAAGTCCAATTCGGTATTGTTTAATCCCACCAGCTGTAGAGCCAGTACCCGCTCCTAATATCATTGTTAAGATAATTAAGAAAAATAATGTAGAAGGTAAGTTGGTAAATCCAGAAATATTTTGATAACCAGTTCCAGTGATTGAAGAAATTAACTGAAAACTTGAGATACGTAATGATTCACCAAAAGTAAGTTGTAAATGCTGCATCACACTTATGGTTCCAAAAATAACCGATATAACTGCAATAAAGGCAAAAACTTTTAATTCAATATGTGAAAAAACGTCTTTAAATTTTTTTCTAAATAACAACAAATGAACAAAAAAGTTTGTCCCACCTAATATCATTAAAATAATGGTGATGATTTCAATTTCTAAACTTTGATAAAATCCTATCGATGCACTTTTTGTAGAAAATCCACCCGTAGCTACAGCACTAATCGAATGATTGATTGCATCAAACAAAGGCATACCAAACAGTACATAAAAAATGATGCCGAGTATGATATAAAAAACATAAATACGCATAATGATCTGACCTGATTTTAATAAATTAGGTACCAAGCGATCACTATGACCTTCTGCTTGATACAAACGCATGCCTAATTTATCAGAAATGGCAGATGTCAAAACTAAAACGAATCCGACGCCACCAAAAAATTGTAAAAACGAACGATATAGTAGTAATATTTTTGGTGCAGATGTAACATCGACGACACTAAGACCTGTTGTTGAATAGCCACTGGTGATTTCAAAGGCAGCATGAGTGAAACTATATCCTAAAAGTAATAATGGAATGGTGGATAATAATATGCCTAGAACCCATGTCCCAACAACAAGAACAGCATCTTGATGCCGTTCGAGTTGACTTTTTTCAAATTGCTTAAAATATCTTTGGAATAAAATACCTATAATGATGAGTGACAAACCTGGTATAGAAAAATTTAAGCTTAATTGCCATTCAGATATATCAAAAAACAATGAGATGAGTGGCATTAACATAATGATACCAATCACAATCATAAACATTGTTAAGTAACTAAAAATGAGTTTAAAACCCGTTAACTTTTTAATCTCTGTTACAAACGTTTCTTGCATTATGAGTTTTTCTCAAAGAACTTGACAACTTTGTCTTTTTCAATGGGTGTTGTCACAATGAGAAGTTTATCTCCCTCTTTGATCATAGTGTCCCCTTTAGGAATAATTGGAAGTGGATCTCTAAAGACACAACTGATGTTAATATTAGTCGGAAAGTGGATATCTTTGATATATTGATTGATAAATGAAAATGTTGGTTGAACTTGAATTTCAACCACGACAATCTTATCTTCATCATCTAATGAAATAGTTCTACTGAGTTGTTGAATGACTGCATCATTATGAATATTTTGAACTAAATAATTTGTTGCATTGATGACACGATCAATGCCTAAGCTTTTAAATACTTTGACATTATTTGGATTTCTAACAATACAGACAACTTTTTTTACGTCAAATAAATTTTTTGCAGACATACTCATGATGTAATTATCGGTGTCATTTTCAGACAATGCAATAAATACATCTGCATCTTTGATTTGTGCATCTTCTAAAACATAAATTTTTGTTGGATCACCTGCAAATACGGGTAAATCATGATGTGCTGATAAATACTTTGCAAATTCTTTATCAGGATTTATAATGATGAGTTGATGATTGCTTTTTTTAAATTCATTAATGATAAAATCAGCCTCTAAACGGCCGCCAGCTAAAATGATTTTCATGATCTGTCCTCAACATCACTTTGAAATAGAGTTCTAAAGCTATCTATTGATAATTTATAAGGATAAATCGCTTGAATACGCTCATTATCAATGAGTTTTTCTTTTTCTGAATCCATTAAACGAATATATATTTTTGGTACTTGAAAAATTTGATCACAAATGTGAGCAATCAAAATGTTGACATTATCTCTGTTCGTAGAAATCACTACATATTCTGCTTCTTCTATGAATGCTTTTTTTAAAATTTCTAGTTGTGTTGCATCGCCTACTTCAGTATATCCTGCAAATGTTTCATGTAACTTTCTAAATGAATCTTCATGGGCATCCACGACAATGACTTGCATGCCTTCTTCGGAACGTTCGGTTGCAACTTGTCCACCAAAACGACCACACCCAATAACAACAAACTTATTTCGTTTCATAACAAACCTTGCTTTCTTTAAATCATGAGTATTTTATCATAATTTTAGTTTTTTAAGTCAAAATAAGGTTTTCATTAAAGAAAAATCGCATCAAATAAAAGCGCGAATTTTCTCTATGATGATCTCTTCAATTTTAAGGACATCAAAAGCAGTTTTACACTCTCGTTTCATGGATGTCACATGGGGTATAGAGAACGTTGTTTGATTAACATTCACACCAAAGCCTATAACTGCTCCTAAAATCTCTTGATTTCTTGTTTTTGATTCAACGATAACACCAGCAATCTTATTATTTTTTACAAGAATATCATTGGGTTCTTTAAAAGAAACATCACTGATATATGTCTTTAAAATATCAATAATGATATATGCAATATCTTTTTGTAAATCAACAAGTTGATGTGTGGATATGTCTTTGACAAGAATTGAGCATAACACATTTTGATCTTTTTCTGACTCCCAAATACGATCAAATTGTCCATGACCTTCAGTTTGATAACCCGCGGATAAAACCGTTAGATGTGGAAATGTATCCATATGCATCATCAACTCTTTTTGAGTCGACGATACCACTTTTTTGTGTATATAGGTCATTGTACCGCAAAAGAAAATTCTGATTCAACAACAAGTTCATCTCCAACATAAGCAAAAGCTACACCAAAGCCAAAATTCGAACGTAATTTTGTTAATTCTACTTTTAGAATTAATGTATCATTTGGAACAACTTGTCGTCTAATTTTTGTATTTTTTATACCTGTAAAGTATGCAATTTTACCTTTGTATTGGTCATCACTAAGAAGTAAAAATGCGCCTAATTGTGCAAGTGATTCAACAATTAACACACCGGGCATTACAGGTTTTTGAGGAAAGTGACCTTTGAAAAAATCAAAGTTTTCTTTCACAAATAATTTACCCGTTGCTTTTTTAAGAGGTTCTAAATGCGTAATCTCATCAATGAATAAAAATGGATCACGATGAGGAATCACTGCTTTAATTTGTTCTTTATTAAACATGATTATACCTTCTTGAAAATTAAGATTGCATTTTGTCCACCAAAACCTAAATTCATATTGATGGCATACTGTATCTCTTTTTTCACTGCTTGATTCGGAGTGTAATTAAGATCACAATCTTCATCAACTTCTTTGTAGTTGATGGTTGGTGGAATGATGCCATTTCTTAAAGCTTCTACTGTAAACACACTTTCAATCGCTCCGGATGCTCCAAGTGCATGGCCTGTCATGGATTTTGTTGAACTGACATTCAGTTTATATGCATGATTTTTGAATACTTTTTTGATGCCTAATGTCTCAAATTTATCATTTAAAGGTGTGGATGTTCCATGCGCGTTAATGTAATCAATCGCTTCTTTTTTAATACCAGCATCACTCAGTGCAAGTTCTAATGCTCTAGCAACACCTTCTGCATTTTCATCAGGAGCAGTAATATGATACGCATCAGAAGTTGATCCATATCCTACAATTTCACCTAAAATATTTGCTTGTCTTGCGACTGCACGCTCATATTCTTCTAAAATGAGTACCCCTGCACCTTCAGCGATGACAAATCCTTCTCGTCGTTTATCAAAAGGTATAGAGGCATTATTGATATCATCTGTTTGGTTGAGTGCACGCATATTCGCAAACCCATTTACACCTATTGGATTGATAGGAGCTTCTGAACCACCTGCAAATGCAATGTCTAAATAACCATCTCGAATATATCTAAATGCTTCACCGATTGAATTTGTTGCTGCCGAGCAAGCTGTAACAACAGGTAAATTCGGTCCTTTTGCTTGATATTGCATTGAGATCGCGCCACCAATTAAATTAATGATTGCTGCAGGAATAAAAAACGGTGACATACGATCTAATCCACGTAATACAGATACTTCTGTCTCTTTATTGATTGTTGTGAGACCACCAATACCTGAACTTACGAATGTTCCAAATCTAAATGGATCTCCTACATTCTCTGCATTAAGTCCACTTTGTTCATAAGCTTCTTTCGCTGCAACAAGTGCTAAATTAATCGCACGATCTTGGCGTTTAATCGATTTTTTATCCAAATGGTCTTCAAAATTAAGGTTTTTAACTTCTCCACCAATTTTAACTTTCCATGTCTCAGTATCAAATAAAGTAATTTTATCAATACCATTTTTACCTTGTATTGCTGATTGAAATGATGTGTTTACATCATTTCCAATTGGACTTACTAGTCCAAGTCCTGTAATTACTACACGTCTTTTAATCATGATGGCATCACCATCCCTCCATCGACTACTAATGTTTGACCGGTCATATAATCTGATTGATTGGATGCAAGAAATAATGCAGCATTGGCAATATCTTTTACGTCACCCATACGTTTTAAAGGTATTTGTGAAAGTGCTTGTTCGATAATCTCTTGAGGCACTTTATCGGTCATTTCTGTTTTCGTAAAACCAGGTGCAATTGCATTGACATTGATATTCCTTCCTCCAAGCTCTCTTGCAAGGGCTTTTGTTAAACCGATTACACCCGCTTTTGCAGCACTGTAATTTGTTTGTCCTGCATTTCCTAAAATCCCAGATACAGATGAAATATTAATAATTTTACCTTTTTCAGATTTTAATAATGGTTTTAATAGTGCTTGTGTAAGCATCCAAACACCACGCAAATTGGTATTCACTACGTCATCAAATTGATCTAAGGACATTCTAAGCATCAATGTATCACGTGTAATACCAGCATTATTGACAAGAATATCCAGTCCCCCAAATGTGTCTTGTACATGTTTCACAAGTGCTTGACAATCTTCTTGTTGACTGACATCTGCTTTGACTGTATGAACATGATACCCTTTTGCAGATAATATTTCAACGATGTCTAAGGCGGATGCCATATTTGATTTATAAGTGAATAATACGTGAGCACCTTCCTCAGCAAATCGTTCTACGATTGCTTTACCAATTCCTCTTGATCCTCCAGTAATGAGGACGCGTTTTTGATCAAGTAACATGCATTATACCTCCAAAGATGATGCATTTGAATATGTTTGAACAGAAATGCCTTCAAATTGTTTGAATACTAATTGTGATAACACATTTCCAGGTCCAATTTCAATCAAATGGGTAAACCCAAGTGATTTTAATTGTTTGAAAATGGATGTAAGTC
>DNNX01000025.1 GCA_003497445.1 Acholeplasmataceae bacterium
CTGATAAGCATAAATGACTTGGTTGCGTTGCCTTTCAAAATCATCAACTGGATCTTCTTCATGCCATTTTAAAAATGTATCTAAATTACCAATGAGATTAATGTTTGTCTCCCACATCATCATGACATAAAAAACAATTCTTGCAACATCACCACGATCATCTTCTCCAGGAAACCATCCTGAGCCAATGATTCTAGCTTCACCTGATCCATCAACAAATGATAAATTGCCTCTTGTAGAATTTAATACTGGATCCGATGCTCTTAATAAGTGTAGGTCTGCTTCTGCTGTTGAATTAGGTAGTTTTGATCTTGGCCAAACATGCTCTCTATTCCAAGTAACCCCCGCATCCCAAGTACTATCAACAGATCGTCTATCATATATAAGTAAGACATTATCTTGATTATTCGGATCTTCATCACTATCTTGTAATATATCTC
This sequence comes from Acholeplasmataceae bacterium, assembly GCA_003497445.1. Lineage (GTDB taxonomy): Bacteria > Bacillota_I > Bacilli_A > Acholeplasmatales > Acholeplasmataceae > UBA8290. The sequence continues at coordinate 441 of DNNX01000025.1, forward strand.
TTGCATCACCGTATGAAACGTACGTATAAGATTGTATCATTTCTTGCAAAGTTTCATACCACAAAGCCATTTCAACGTCATTCAACAATGCATAATACCCTTCAAAATTGATTGCAGTTTGATCTTCTTCTATTGCATAAAACCGATCATCACTCGTCACAATATGTGAACCAATAACGACTTCATCCATACCATTTTTCCATCCAGTGACATGAGAAAGATTTGGAAAAATAACGTCTTGACCATACAAAAATGTCTCTGTGTTATAGAGCCCAGAAGATAAATAAAATGAAATTTGATACGGAATCCTATCATAGTACAATTCAACAACCTCTAAAAACTCATCGACAACAAAAATATGATTGGAAATCTCTTTATTAAGATAAAATCCATCATATTCTATAGAAATTGTTTTAAATGTACCTAATGGATCCTTTTCAACTGTCAAAGCATCGATTTCATACGATGTGCCATCAACAGTCTGTAAATATCTTTCAATGGTATAATCGATGTCTTTTATAGTCGTTGTCGGTGGAGTTTCGATAATACACGAAGATAATGTCATAAATGTGATGATACCGATAGTAAGTAAAAATAGTTTTTTCATCATTTATTTCCTTTTTTAAAAAAGACAAGCCATCTGCTTGTCTCTTATATTTTTATACAAACTCAATAATTGCCATCGGTGCACCATCTCCACGACGTGGGACAGTTTTAATAATACGTGTGTATCCACCTTGACGAGTTTCATAACGTGGTCCAAGTTCAGCAAATAATTTTTGAAGTGCTGTTTGACCTTCTTTAACAAGTTCAGGACGTACGGTTTCAGCTGCTTGACGACGTGAAGCAAGTGTTCCTTTTTTCGCTAAAGTGACCATGGAATCTGCAAGTTTTTGAAGTTCAAAAGCTTTAGATTCTGTGGTTGTAATGCGTTCATGAATAATAATGTCTGTGACAAGATCACGTAATAATGCTTTACGTTGATCAGAGTTACGACTTAATTTAGAATATGCCATGATTTACTCCTTTTCTGTGTCACGTAAAGATGAGAAGCCTTTTCCAATTGCATTTTCAAACTCTAAACCGTGTTCATGTAATTTATCTTTTAATTCTTTAAATGATTTACGGCCTAAGCTTCTTAAACGCATGACATCTTCTTCAGTGAGTTTCAATATTTGAGCAACTGTATAGATTCCTGATCGTTTAAGTGCATTAAATAAACGAACAGATAAATCAAGTTGTTCAATTTTCATTTCTAACTTTTTATTAATTGGTTCTTCTACTTGTTCAAAAATGAATTGTTGAGATTGTGCTTTTTCACTAATTTCAACGATAACTTCTAAATGATCCATTAACATTTTAGATGCAAGTGCAAGTCCTTCTTTCGCTTCAATCGCACCATTTGTTTCGATATCTAATGTAAGTTCATCCATATCACCACGTGTCTTTTCCACAACATAAGATACGCGGGTCACTGGTGTAAAGATTGAATCAATTGCAATCACACTTTTTTCATTATAATTAAATGCTTTATTTGTTTCAGCATTTACATAACCAACACCACGACGGACTGTGACTTCCATCATGAGTTTTCCTTCTGGTGCCAAGTGCGCAATCACTTGATCTTTATTAATGATTTCCACACCATCAATCGAATCAAATGAAGCTGCTGTAACAACACCTTCACCCATTGCAGTGAGTTCAATTTTTTGTTCGTAATCTGGATCATCAGATTCTACTCTAAAAATAACTTTTTTTAAGTTTAAGATGATACCCATGACATCCTCTACAACACCTTCAAGTGTTGAGAACTCATGTTCTACACCTTCGATTTTGACATTGACAATCGCAGCACCTGGTAAAGATGATAATAACACACGGCGTAAAGCATTCCCGAGTGTTAACCCATATCCTCTTTCAAGTGGTTTGATGACAAATTGACCTTTAAATCCATCGTAAGAAAGTTCTTCTACTGATGTTGGACGTTCAAATTTTAAATCTTTCAATGTCTTTCCTCCTTATTAACCACGTGGGCGTTTTGGTGGTCGACATCCATTATGTGGCACCGGTGTGACGTCTTTAATGGACGAGATTTCAAGTCCTGCTGCTTGAAGCGAACGAATTGCTGCTTCTCTTCCTGGACCTGGACCTTTAACTTCTACATCAACTTTAATCATGCCATTATCTAATGCTGATTTTGCAGCTGCTTCAGCTGACATTTGTGCAGCAAATGGTGTTGATTTTCTTGATCCTTTAAATCCGAGTGCACCTGCACTACTCCAAGTAACGGCATTACCATTTAAATCGGTAATCATTACAATCGTGTTATTAAATGTGGTATGAATGTGCGCGACTCCATGAGGGACATTCTTTTTAACACGTTTTTTACCTGTACGTTTTTTCGCCATGGTTCATACCTCCTTATTTTTTCTTCACAACAGAGCCAGCTTTTCTACCTTTACGAGTTCTTGAATTGTTACGTGTGTTTTGTCCACGAACAGGAAGTCCTCTACGGTGTCTCATGCCTCTGTATGATCCAATTTCCATTAATCTTTTTATATTAAGAGTAACTTCTCTACGTAAGTCCCCTTCAGTTTGAAATTTTGAAACTTCTGTACGGATGCGGTTTAGTTCGTCTTCGGTTAACGCCTTTACACGTGTCTCTTCAGAGACATTTGCATCTTTTAGAATTTGTTGTGATGTTGGTAACCCAACGCCATAAACATATGTAAGTGCAACTACAATACGTTTATCACGAGGAATATCAACGCCTGCGATTCTAGCCATGTTTCCTCCTATTAACCTTGTCTTTGGTTATGTCTTTTTACTTTTTTATTAATGACGTAAACTTTACCTTTACGTCTCACGATAATATCGTCTTCACTTCTTTTTTTAACGGATGCTCTAACTTTCATGTGGAATCCTCCTTCTATCTTTTACGATATGTGATTCTGCCTCTTGTAAGATCGTATGGTGACAATTCAACCGTTACTTTGTCACCAGGTAAAATGCGTATGTTGTGGATGCGGATTTTACCAGATACATGGGCAATCACGATATGTCCATTTTGAACAAGTTCTACTTTAAATTTTGTGTTCGGTAATACTTCGATGACTTTTGCTTCTACTTCAATGACATCATCTTTTGCCATAGATTCACTCCTTTTTTGTAGTCATGATTTCACAACCATCTTCTGTGATTAAGATCATATGCTCAAAGTGTGCACTTAAGCTTTTATCTTCTGTCACAACTGTCCAACCATCTGATAAGACTTTGACGTCTTTTGTTCCTAAATTGATCATCGGTTCAATACAAATGGTCATGCCTGGTTTCAATTTAGGACCTTGATTTTTAGGACCATAATTTAATACTTGAGGTGCTTCATGTAATTCTTTTCCAATACCGTGTCCTGTAAATGTTTCAACAATACCATAACCATAAGGCTTAATAAAGTTTTCAATTGCATGACCGATATTAGAAACATAATTACCGGGTCTTGCCTCATCAATGCCGATATATAATGCTTTTTCTGTGATTTCTAAAAGTTGTGTTGCGTCTTTTGATATGTTTCCTACTGCATAAGTATATGCTGAGTCTGCATGATATCCTTTGACATTGACACCAATATCAATACTAATGATATCACCATCTTTTAAAATGACTTTTTCAGAGGGAATACCATGAATCACAACTTCATTCACAGATGTACAAATCGATTTTGGATATCCCTCATAATTATTAAATGAAGGGATGCCACCCAATTCTCGAATGATTTTATCGGCATGTTGATCAAGCGCTTCTGTCGAAATTCCTGGTTGGATTTTTTCAAAAAGCACTTGTCTTGCCGTAATTAAAATCTGACTTGCTTCTTTCATTAACGCGATTTCGCGAGGTGATTTTATCGTAATCATCGAATCGCATCCATCACTTTCTGATGCGTTTGTTCAATATTTCCACTGCCATCAATCGCATGGAATCCTTGTTGATGTTTATAGTAATCAATGATCGGTGCGGTCACATCATGATAAATATGTAGGCGTCTTCTTACAGTTGCTTCCATATCATCTTTTCTTTGATACAGTACACCTTGGCATTGATCACATACTCCGTCAACGTTAGGTTTTTTATAATTCACATGATACACTGCACCACATGATTTACATACGCGTCGACCAGCGATACGTTCTGTAATAAGTTCAATATCTGCATCGATATATAATACGGCATCCATGCTTTCGCCTTGATTCGATAAAAAGATATCCAGTGCTTTTGCTTGAACAATATTTCGAGGATATCCGTCAAATAAAAATCCTTTTTTTGCATCTGGTTCTTGAAGTCTTTCAATCACCATGGCATTGGTTACATCATCAGGAACAAGTTCCCCTCGATTAATATGTGCTTTTGCAATTTTAGCAAGATCTGTATCTTCATCAAACATAGCACGAAACATATCGCCAGTTGAAATATGTGGAATATTATATAATGTTGCTAATCTTTTCGCTTCGGTCCCTTTACCAACACCTGGTGGGCCTATTAGAATTATTTTCATGATGAATACTATTCAAAAATGCCAGCGTAAGTCTCTTGTTTTGCATCGGTTTCTAGTTGTTCAGTTGTTTGAACTGCAACACCTACAATAATAAGTAAACTTGTACCACCTAATGTAATGACGGATGCTTCCGTTGCATTAAATCCAAAAATAATGGATGTTAAAATTGGCATAATTGCAAGAATGACTAAATAGGTTGTACCAATAACTGTTATTTTAAACAATAATTTGGCAACATAATCTTTCGTATCTTCTCCTGGTCTTACACCCGGAATGTATGCATTCCCTTTAGATAAATTTTCGGCAATCTTGTTTGGATTGACCATTAAAAATGCATAAAAGAAAGAAAATACAATGATCAGTAAGACATATAAAATAAATCCAATCGGTTCTTGATATCCGAAGATAGACTTTATCCATCCTACAAAACCACCACTACTTGTTGATCCGGAAAGCCCAATAATTGTGAGTGGAATACTTAAAATCGTTTGCGCAAAGATGACTGGAATCACACCTGAACTATTGATTTTCATTGGAATATTAGAATCAGATTTTCCTTGTCTATTTGCATATTGTACTGGTATTTTACGTGTTGCAGCTTGTATATAAACAACACCCAATAATACCCCAAAGTAAATAAGAATGATAAGTACAAACCAAACATAATTTAAAAATGTATCATTGACAGGTGCATCGATATATTTATTCCACAATGTTGTCCACATGGAAGGTAAACTTGTTACGATCCCTGCAACAATTAATATCGATGTCCCGTTTCCAATGCCTTTTTTGGTTATTAAGTCTGCAAAGAAAATCGCGATTGCCGTACCACCTGCAATGACAAGTGCCATGTAAATATAAAATACATATCTAAAATTAGAGATGACAGATGCTTCAATACTTGGAATAAATACACTTCCGTTCACTGAAATACCAAGAATCAGTGCAAACCCTTGAATGAATGCAAGTCCAATGGCAATATATCTTGTCACTTGATTTAAACGGCGTTTACCAGTTTCTCCTTGTTCACTCCACTCTTTAAATGATGGAATCACCATTTGAAGCAATTGGATGGCAATGGATGCCGTAATATAAGGAGAAATTCCTAAGGCAAGAATTGAAAAACGTTCTAATGCCTGACCGGAAAAGTTATTTAAAATCGCAATAAAACTTCCACTAGAATTAATAAATCGTGTGATTTGATCTGTATCAAAAAGTGGAATGGTAATATAACTAAGGACTCTTACCGCAAGTAAAATACCTAACGTAAAGAGTAATCTTAACATAACTTTTTTATTACTTAATATACTTAATAATCGTGTCCACACGTTAGATCACCTCGACGGTTCCACCAGCTTTTTTAATCGCTTCTTCAGCTGATTTAGAAAATTTGTGTGCTTTTACCGTGAGTGCTTTGTCTAATTGTCCATTGCCTAATACTTTAACACCAGACAATTGTTTTTTAATGACATTGCGTCCTAATAAAGTTTCTGGTGTGACAACATCACTCGCTGCAAATGCATTGAGATCATCTAAGTTCACAATGGCATAGTCTTTGCGGTTAATGTTTTTAAAACCACGTTTTGGTAAACTTTGGAATAAAGGTAATTGTCCACCTTCAAAGCCTGGGCGTACACCGCCACCTGAACGTGCATTTTGACCTTTATGCCCTTTACCAGATGTTTTTCCTGTACCACTTCCTGGTCCACGTCCTAAACGTTTGCGTGCATGACGTGATCCTGGTGTAGGTTGAAGTTCATGTAACATGGTATCCTCCTTATACTTCTTCCACACGTACTAAGTGTGAAATGGTATCGATCATCCCTTGAATTTGTGGGCTGACTTCTTTGGTCACTGCTGAATGGAGTTTTTTCAAACCAAGCGCGTGTGCCGTTTTCACTTGATTTGGCTTTCTTCCAATTAAACTTCTTGTAAGTGTAATCGTTACTTTTTTCATGATACCCTCGAAATATCGACACCACGAAGTTTTGCAACTTGCTCAGGTGTTCTAAGTTCTCTTAGACCTGCAAATGTTGCACGTAACATGTTGATTGGTGTTGATGTACCAATGGATTTAGATAAAATATCATGAACACCGGCAAGTTCAAATACGGCACGAACTGCACCACCGGCAATAATACCAGTACCTTCTGAAGCAGGTCTTAAAAAGACACGACCAGCACCGAAGTGTCCAGTAATTTCATGAGGAATGGTTGAATTCATTGTTGGGACAACTATTAAATTATTTTTAGCAGCTTCAATTGCT
>DNNX01000047.1 GCA_003497445.1 Acholeplasmataceae bacterium
ACAAAAGCCATAATTGCACCAATTTGCGTAAATCCTAATGATAATCTATACGCACCAATGACTAACACAATTACAAGTCCAATATTCATCACAATATTCATCATTGGATTGACACGAGCCATCACTTTATTTGCATATTGTTCTGATTCATTCGATGTTTGATTGATATTTCTAAATTGATCCATTTCATAATCATTCATTGAAAGTGCACGAACCACACGTGCACCCGTTATAAACTCTCTCAATTTTCGAATGAGTTGATCCAATAAAAATTGATTCTCTTTGTAAAGTGGAATCCCTTTTTTAGATGCTTGAAAAATAATGAGTGATACAAATGGCAGCATGGCAATCATAACAAGTGTCAAAACAGCATCAAATGAAAAGGAAAGTAATATACCACCAATGAGTAAAACAGGGGCACGAATGCCTAATCTTTGTATGATTGCAGCTGCTCTATATATATTGTACGTATCTGTTGTCATTCTTGAAATAAGTGAAGGTTTTGAAAAAGTATCAATATCTTGAGATGATAAATTCTCAATTGCTAAAAATAAATCGCTTCTTAAGGTCTCAACTGCCCGTGAAGCGATATATTCTGAGCTCCTATTTGCAGTCACATTGAGTATCCAACCTACTAAGGCAATGAGTACCATGAGTCCACCATTTAAATAGATCGGTAATAGTGATTCTCCTGGATTTAATGATGGAATCTGAGTATCAATCATATACGCAATTAAAAAAGGAATCATAAGATCCGCGAGTGCCGCTAACGATTTTAACAATAATGCAAACGATAGCCTAAGTTTATATGGTTTTAGCATATCAAAGATAAACGTCATAGTTGTCAACTCTTCTTTAATGTGATATTATATGTTCGCTGCCCCTATAGTTTAATGGCAAAACGCAGCAATGGTAATGCTGAAATACAAGTTCGATTCTCGTTAGGGGCACCATTATAGACTTGGGTCTTTTTTTTATATATTACAGACAAATGGTGTTTTAACGAGCGTTGGACAAGACCAGAAAACTATTGTATCTTCATTTTTTACATAGTTAAAGTATAACAAATCTTCTTCTTGTTGTTTGATAATTTGCTTGATTTTAAAAGCATCTTCACTCACCCAAGCATGATATATCTCAAGTGATGCTTTCGCTTCTTTTTTTATTAATAGATCCATGCATGTTGTCCACAAGGTATCATTAGAAAATACATGTGCCACAAACAGTGTATCTAATAAAAATGAAGGGTCTTTTTTTCTGTAAGCAAGTTTATTGAGTATCATAAATATCTCTGCCTGTATTTCTAAATCAGGTATCCATTGATGGTGCAATCCTTTTAGAATAATCGAAAGGATCATGTCATCTTTTTTTAATGTATAAGGTAATACGCGCCATTTAGAGATGAATGTATCAAACATAAAAGAAAGGTCATCACGGACATTACCTTGTATCAAAATTTGTGTCATCAATTGAAGATCAAACAATACATCATTGGATTTAATTTTTTTGTATGCTTTAAAATCACCATACATATGTTTATACTCAATGAAAAAAGTTGGAAAAATTACCCAAGTATAATAAATAGATATAAATGCAATAAAAATACTTAAATCAAAAGGTAAAGTAAACATACTTGATATGATATAAACAATCAAAGGGGACAATAATGTTATGAATGGTGCAGCAATTAAAGAACTTTGATATCCTTTCTTTAACTGATTATATTGTTTTTGGCTTGTAACCAAGCGTGATTTGGGTATGACGATGCCACCCATGAATTTAAGTAACTTAACATCATATACATATTTTAATTTAGGATCAAATAAAATGCCAAAACCTAAAATAAAAATTGCTTTGATCGGAATTTTAAAAACTAAAAACATGATGAAATGCGTAAATTCATGCATTGTAATCATCACAATAAAGACAATGAAAAAAGCAACTATATAAATGAAAATAGAACCTTGATAAAACATGATGAAATCGAAAAAAATGAGCATATAATAACTCAAACCAAGTATCAATATCGGGAATATAAATTGTTTTAATAAGGCAAATATTACTTTTTTATTCATCTAAGATTGACTCTCTTGACAAGGTTTCATTTATTTGTTAATATATACAAGCAAAAAGCAAATATTGTGGGCGTCGTATAATGGTTATTACACGTGCTTGCCAAGCATGAAATGGGGGTTCGATTCTCCTCGCCCGCTCCAAAAAACAAATTCAACTCATGTAAAATATGAGTTTTTTTATTAAAATAACGTGTGAATACACGTTATTTTAAATTAAGATACATATCATAATATGCTAGAATTTGACTATCATTAAAGGGGAATTCATTTTTTTGAAGTTTCATTTTTAATACCTTTAAGTAATGTTGAACAATCGTATCCACCTCATCAGGATATTGCATTTCTTTTTTATGAACTTGATATTCTTGACGATCTAAAACTCGTATGCGTTTTGAGGGATACATTTTAACGTCTAAATCATAATCTATATATTTAATCGCTTCTTGATCATAAATATAAGGACATGCAAGATTACAATAGTAATGAATACCGTCTTCTTTTAACATCGCAATAATATTATACCAATAGTCATCAAAAAAAATACATATGGCAGGTTCTTTTGAATGCCAAGTTCTTCCATCTGCTTCAATCACTTTTGTTTTGTCATTTGCAGTAATGACATAATTATGCGTTGCCTCTAATACAACAGATTTTTTCCATACCCGATGAATGGTTTTATTATGTTTATAGCTTTGGATGACAATATGCATCCCTTTTGATAATTTCATAAGCACCTTGTATGTATTATAACAAAAAAAGTATCAGTTAAGATACCTTCTGTTTCATAAATTGGTGCGGACGATGAGATTTGAACTCACACGACATTTCTGCCACATGCCCCTCAAGCATGCGTGTCTACCATTCCACCACGTCCGCATGAAAAAGGTGCTATCTTCATAGCACCTCTATTATATCACTCTACTGCAAATACATATGTATATATGTCTTGTTTGCCTTCTATCAAATCAACTTCGATATCTGGATGACATTTTTTGGCATATGCAACAATTTGTTCAAGTTCTTCTTCTTCATAATCCTTACCATAAAATATCGTGATGATCTCTCTGGAAGTATCAATAAGATTGTCTAATAAACGTTGTGCCGCTTCATATTTTGTTTTTTCGGCTGCTAAAATTTGATCTTTAGAAATCGCCATGTAGTCGCCATTATTTATTTTAACACCTTTTATTTCTGTATCTCTGACTGCAAAAGTAATTTCACCATAAGTCATGTTATCTGCAACATCTGTCATTGCTTCTAAATTTTCATCAAGCGTTACAGTTGGATCAAATGCAATCATAGTCGCATATCCTTGACCAATATTTTTAGTTTTAATAACTGAAATTGAACGATCAGGTAGTAAATCAATGGTTTGTTCTGCAGATAAAATAATATTTTTGTTATTAGGTAAGATAATCACATGTTCTGCATTCGCATTTTCTATTGCATTAACAAAACTTTCAGTCGATGGATTCATTGTTTGACCACCATCAATGATGATATCAATTCCTAAGTCTTTATAAGCTTTTTTAATACCTTCACCACTTGCAACCGCTAATATCGCATATGTTTTCTTTTCAGCAGGTTTTTTTGTTGCTGCTGGCGTTTCTTTACCAAGTATTGTGGCATTTTGAAGTCTCATATTATCTGCTTTTAACGTTTGTAAGTCCCCATATTTTTGACCAAGTGTAATTGCAACACCAGGTTCATCTGTATGAATGTGAACTTTTAAAAGATCTTCATCTTGTACAAATACAAGTGAATCTCCCATCGCATTGAGTGGATCTCTTAAATCTGATGGATTAAAGTTTTTCTCATCATATAGTTTGATGATAAATTCTGTACAATAACCGTATGTGATTTCAACATCACCTAAGTTATGTGCACCATGATAGTCTTCATGGGATTCTTTTTGCGCTTCTTCAGAAAGCATTTGACCTTCTAAAGCCATAATCATACCTTCAACAATTTTAATAAATCCTGCACCACCACTATCTACAACACCTGCTTCTTTTAATACAGGTAATAAGTTAGGTGTTTCTTGAAGTGACTGATTTGCTTGTTTTAAGTAGGCAGCCATGACTTTTTCTACTGAATCATATTTAGATTTATCTCTAAGTACACGCTCTGCTGATTCTCTTACAACTGTTAAAATGGTCCCTTCAACAGGATCCATAACGGCACGGTAGGCCATTTGATATCCACCAACAAGTGCTTGAATAAATTGTTCGACGGTTGCATAGGCTTCATCGATTTTAGCGATTTCACTGTAAACACCACGAAAAAATTGGGACAAAATTACCCCTGAATTTCCACGAGCACCCATGAGAAGGCCTCTCGATAAAATTTTTGACACATCCACGATTGACGCTGACTCAGCATTAATGATTTCTTTAATACCGGCCATCATCGTCATTTGCATATTCGTACCTGTGTCACCGTCTGGAACTGGAAATACGTTTAAATGATCAATTTCTTTATGGTTGTTTTTAAGATGAACCGCGCCATTTGTTACCATCTGCTTAAAAAGCTTCCCGCTTATTTTTTGGTTTGGCATAGTAATCTCCTTATGAACTTGTAATTTTAGTTTATTTAATGGTTAATTGAGTAAGTATAAATTAATAAATCTTTCATATTATATCACGTGAAAAATAAAAAAGCAACGAGACAAAATAAGCATATATCATTGCTTTTTTTATGACTTCATGATAAAGTATTGAAGGAAAAGGAGTGATTGAAATGGCACAATGTTATGTCACTGGTAAAAAAACACTGACAGGTAACCGTCGTTCACATGCTCTAAATGCAACACGCCACACTTGGAAATCCAATTTACAAAATGTACGTATTCGCTTAGAAGATGGCACAGTTAAACGTGTAAAGATCTCCGCAAGAGCACTTAAAAAAATGCAATTAGAACGTGTTTAAACAAAAAAGCGCTTTAAGCGCTTTTTTTGTTGGTCAATATAACAAGAATCGATCCTTTTTCAATGAAAATCTTACCTGTATCATCTGTAAGTTCATTTGATATTCCTAAATTATCAAATGGGCTTAAATGATACGAATCAAGTGGATACTTAAATCCTTTTAAGGTAATAATTGCTTCATGATATGGAAAAATATTAATATACCCTTTATGCGTTATTTGCATATGTTTATCTAGTTTAAATATTTCTGAATGTTCTGTAATCATTTTAATTTTTGGAAAGTGATAAAACAAATTCATGTGGGCATACGCATGTTCGATGCGTTCACCACCGGCACCACCGATCAGTATAATCTCATCATGCGGCATCTCGTGCGCACGCTTTAGAGCATAGTAAGAATCCGTTACATCTTTTTCAGTAGGTAATTCTTCCGTGTTTAATCCATGCAAAAGTCCTTTATTTTTCAAAGAATCAAAATCACCTACGGCGAAATCAACTTTGATACGTTGTTTATATATCGCAGACAATGCTTGATCAACACCAATCACAACATCTTCTTCTTTGATGGTTACCAATGATTTCACATCATTTGGTACAGGATGTGTCATGATGAATATTGTCATTGATTCTTTTTCAACCAATCTTTTATATCTTGTTGTTTGAAAAGGTAGCTTCCCACGACTGCGACATCAACACCTGACTCTTGACATAGTTGAATGTGATCATCTTTGATGCCGCCATCCACTTGTATAATAAATTGATGTTGGTGTTTATATAATTGTAACTGTTCAACCTTTTTTAACATATCGGGCATAAAAGACTGCCCACCAAATCCTGGCTCAACAGTCATAATTAAAACCAAATCTACTTGATTGAGATAAGGCAATATAACCTCGATTGGTGTGTTAGGTTTGACAGCTAATCCAACACCTATATCTTCATTTTTTATCGTTTCTATGGATTTTTCTACGTCTTTTGATTCAACATGAATCGTAATAAATTGGGGTTGAATGCTTTTAAATTGGTCAATCCATTGAAGCGGATGCGTTGTCATTAAATGTACATCTAAAGGAACACGACTTAATCTTTTATATGTCTTTGCAATATCTATACCAAATGATAAATTTGGGACGAAATGACCATCCATAATGTCTAAATGTAGCATATAAGCATCTTCTAATGCGACAATCCATTCTTTTATATTTTCGATTGGTGCATTTAATACCGAGGGTGCTATTTTCATAGGTACCTCCTTTTAGTATTTTCTTTTAATCGATTTTATTTCATTATAAAAAGCAACATAATTATCATAACGAGATTGTATGATATCACCATTATCAAGTGCATTTTTAATGCCACATGATGGTTCGTGAATATGGGCACACCCATGAAACTTGCATGTTGATTTATAGAGATTAAAATCTTTAAACGCTACTTTAAGGTCTTCAATGTCAAAGTGTTCAAATGACAATTTTGAAAAACCAGGTGTATCTGCAATAAGGCCACCATTCAATGGATATAATTCCGTATGTCTTGTTGTATGCTTACCCCTACCTAAAGCTTTTGAGATTTCCTGGGTTGCAAGATTTAAATTCGGTATAAGACCATTAAGTAATGTCGATTTTCCAACACCTGTTTGACCTGCAATCACAGAAACATGATTTTTGAGCATCTTGAGTAACACATTTTTATCTTCTAATGTTTTTGCATTAAGACTTAAATAATTATATCCCATGTCTTTGTAGTAATCCAGTTTAGATGTCAAATCTTTGACAGCTTTATCATCTACTTTATCTGTCTTGGTTAAAATTATGATGATATCTAGATCATACCGTGATAAGACAGTTAAAAATTTATCTAATAATACAAAACTAAATTCGGGGGATGTTGCTGAAAATACTAAAAATAATTGGTCTACATTTGCAATATCTGGTCTGTATAAATCTGTTTTTCTTGGATGAATGTCTTGTATGACATAATGATCAGATATAAATGCATAAGTCACGATGTCACCGACTTTAGGTGATATTTGTTGATGTTTTACTTCTTTTTTCGTTTTTGAAGAAACACTTTGATAAAAAGAAGATGCACCATCTACTTCAATATATCTTAACTTCCCTCTTGCGATCGCTTCAATAAGATTATTGTCATGTGTAAGTATCGTATATTGGTTAGAAATTTGTTTAATGATTTGCCCAATCATAGCATCTCTTTTTGCGCATGTTGAGAGCGCAGTTGTCCACATGCTGCATTGATATCATGTCCTTGTTCTTTTCTAAGCGTTACTTGTATTTTATGTTTTTTTAAGACATCATAAAATGCTTCCATACGTTCTCTCGAAGAACGTTTATAAGGCGCTTCAATCACTTCGTTATATGGAATTAAGTTGACATAAGCATTCATGCCTTTAATTTTGTTAGCAAGTTCTACAGCTGTTTCTACACTATCATTGAGTTCATGAATCATAATATATTCAAATGTTACTCTTCTATTTGTGATTTTCAAATATTCTCTCACAGCATCTAGTACACGATCGACATTATATGTTTTATTAATTTTCATTAATGATGTACGGATTTCATCATTTGGTGCATGCAAACTGATGGCTAAATTCACTTGTATACCAAGCTCAGCGAATGCTTTGATTTTTGGAACAATGCCTGATGTTGATACAGTAATATGTCTTGCACCGATGGATAATCCTTTTGGATCATTCACCGTTTTTAAAAATTGGGTAAGATGCTTATAATTATCAAAAGGTTCTCCAATACCCATGACTACAATATATTGTATTTTTTCATTCAGTTGACGTTCTGTTTCTATAATTTGTGCAATAATTTCTCCTGCAGTTAAATCACGTTTCTTTTGAAGTTGTCCACTGGCACAAAAAGAACATCCGATATTACATCCCACTTGTGTGGTTACACAAATGGAATTACCATAATGATTTTTCATTAAAACGGCTTCGATGAGATGCCCATCATGTACAGAATATAATTGTTTAACAGTGCCATCTTGGCTTACAGATTTTAATACAAACTCTAAAGCATTCATTTTAAAAGCTTCTTTTAATGCTTCAATGAGTGTTTGTGGGAGATTATGCATATCTTCAAATGTTGCCACTTTCATTTGATATAAAAAATGCCAAATTTGTTTTGCACGATAGGGTTTCTCACCTTGAGAGACAACCCATTGTTCTAATTGTTCAAAACTCAAATCATATATGAGCATACGTATCCTATCTTATTTCTAATTTTAGTTCAAATTGACAGCGATGAATAACTTTTTTCATCAGTTTTTCTACATCATCATTGGTTAACGTTTTTTCGTTGTCATTTAAAATCATTCTAAAGGCAACGGATTGATGCCCTTCTTTCACATGTTCGCCTTGATAAACATCAAAAACATAAACATCGACTAAATATTTTCTTAATGTTTGTTGCATTAATTCTACCACATTTTTAACACTCATATCTACAGGCATAATAAATGCAAGATCTCTTTCAACTGAAGGGAATTTAGAGATGGGTTGATATGTTTGCGTGTCATGTTTCATGACAATATCATCTAAGTAAAGTGTTGCAGCATATATCGCTTTTAAATCATATTGTTTTAAGATATTTGGATGCAACATTCCAAAATGTCCAACTTCTTTGTCATCGACATATATTGTTGCTGTTTGATAAGGGTGATACACAGGATCATCATGTCTATTTTGTATGGTAAAGGCAACCCCTAGTAGTTCAAACACTCTAGAAATGATTGCTTTGAGTGCATAAAATGAGGATACAATACCCTCTTTTTTAATACGATTAAACATATAGGTATCTTTCATCATGAAACTTAATCTATTTTTTTCTTCAGTTTGAGAAAAGACGTGACCCATTTCAAATAACTGGTGGAGGGGTAACTGACGATTCACATTATAGCTTATCGTATCCAGCATACCACCATACAGTGATTGTCTGAGGAGTTTTCTATCTTCACTCAATGGAAGCATTAATGTGACTTGCTCTCCTAGTTGATGAAAAACGTCGTACTCATTCAATTTTCTTAAAGAATATGTAATGACTTGTTGAAATCCAAGTGAGGTAAGGAGATGTTCTAGTTGTCTTATTTTTTTCTGCTCAATCGATAACTTACCTTCTAATGATGTTTTCAATGGCGATGATGGAATTAAATCTAAACCATAAATTCGACCAACCTCTTCTACGATATCAGCTTCAATTGAAATATCATATCGGTCATAAGGTACAACACATGTAATGTCATCCTCGTGAGATAAAACAACTTCAAATCTTAAACGCATTAAGTAATTTATAATTTCATCTTTGGAAAGCATCAACCCTAAAGCTGAGTTAATATTATTGATAGAGGTTTTCACAACTTTCTTATCAACAGGTCGTTCATCTGACACAGTTTCACCGATCAGTGTCGCATCAGCAAGATCTATGAGTAACTGTGTCGCTAGATCTAAACCTAACGCAACACGATCATATCCAACACCACGTTCAAAACGAAGTGAGGAATCACTTCTTAAATTAAGCCTTTTCGATGTTTCTAAAACTGTTTTAGGATCGAATAAAGCCGCTTCTAAAAATATTGTATTAGTTTTATCTGTTACCATAGTGTTTTCTAACCCCATGACACCGGCTAATGCCACTGGAAGTGTTCCATTAGAAATGACCAAATCAGAAGCTATCAATGTTCTTTCTTGACCATCTAATGTAACAACCTTTTCTTGATCTTTTGCTTGTCTAATCATAATGTTATCTGAAGTGAATTTAGCAGCATCAAATGTATGAAGTGGCGTCCCCATGAGTAACAAAACATAATTTGTAATATCTACAACATTATTGATAGGTCTAATATCATTATCAATAAGTAATGATTTTATCCACCAAGGAGACTCTTTAATCACAACATTTTCAAAAACACGTCCCATATATTTTGAACAAGCTTCACTTTGAATGGTGACTTTTTTATTATGTTTTTTTGATGATTTAAACGTATATTTAGGAACTTGTACTTTCATATTTAACATTGCAGATAGATCATAAGCATATCCTAAAACAGAGAGCAAATCACCACGATTTGGTGTGAGTCCTAATTCCATTTTAAACCCAACTTGTCCCAGTGCTTTATACCCGGAATATCCAGGTTGAAAAGATTCATTAAAATGATAAATCCCATCTTTAAATGCTTCTGGAATCACTTTATCAGAAAATCCCAATTCTTTGAGAGAACAAATCATACCTTTAGATTGTTCTCCACGTATCACTGCTTCTTTGATTTCAAAGTTACCCGGTAAAATCGCACCTACTTTTGCAACAATGACTGTTTGACCGGTATCGACATTTTTAGCACCACATACAATATTTAAAATGTCACCATGGCCTACATCCACGGTTGTTAAATTTAAATGATCAGAATTTGGATGATCAACTCTTGTAAGTACTTTCCCAACAACAACAAAAGGATCATCTGATCTTACCTCAAATGATTCGATTTCAGTGATTTTTTGATTTGTCAGAGCTTCTATGTATTGTGGTGTTTTTATGAAATTTTCTAGTGCTTTTTGTGTAACGACCATCTCACAAAACCCCCTTAAATTGATCTAAAAATCGTTTGTCATTGATATAAAAATGTCTTATATCATCAATGAAGTATTTCAATATCGCAATACGCTCTACACCAATCCCAAATGCAAAACCTCTCTTTTGATTTGGATCAAAATTTGCCATTGATAATACATTAGGATGCACCATCCCAGCACCTAATACTTCAATCCATATAGGCGTACCATCTGATTTTACAAAAGATACATCGACTTCAACAGAAGGTTCAGTGAAAGGAAAATATGATGGTCTTAAGCGAATTTGTCTTTCAGGTCCAAAAATATGTTTTGCCATTTCTAATAAAATGCCTTTTAAATGAGAAAAATTAACATCATTTGAAACATATAATCCTTCAATTTGCATGAATTGATGACTATGCGTTGGGTCATCGTCATCTCTTCTGTATACTTTACCTGGACAAATAATCGCAAGATCTTGCCCACCAGCGTCTAACATTGAACGTGCTTGCACGGGAGATGTATGTGTACGAAGCAATCTTTCAGGATCAACATAAAAAGAATCTTGCATCGCGCGAGCAGGATGTCCTTTTGCTAAATTCATCATCTCAAAATTAAAGTGATCTGTTTCAAGTTCTGGTCCTTCAGCAACCGTAAATCCTTTACCAACAAAGAAATCTTCTATATCATGGATGACTTGTATTAATGGGTGTAAGTATCCCTTAGGCAATGCCACCTCGTCTAAATGAATATCGACTTTTTCTTGTTTTAATTTTTCTTCGAGCGCAGCATTTTCTAAAATTAGTTTCTTATTAGATAATGCCTGTTCAATTTCTAATTTTAATTGATTGACACTTTCTCCAAAAGATTTTCTTTCTTGTGGATCCATATCTTTTAATTGTTTCATAAGTTCTGAAACAGTGCCTTTTTTAGACAAAAAGGTGATGCGAATATTTTCTAATGTCGCCAAATCATTCGCTGTATCAATTTGCTTTAAAGCATCAATTCTAATCTTTTCCATATTTCCTCCATATAGATAAAAAATCCTTAGACCGAAAAACGATCTAAGGACGCCATAGACGCGGTACCACCTTAGTTCCAGTGAAATATCACTAGCACTCTATGTGTCTTTAACGCAGACATACGGGTGTGATTAGCACCTCTCCAAGCTGAAATTCATCATGAGTTTGACGTTTTTTCACCACCCAAACGCTCTCTAAACAAACTCGATTGATTACTGAGGCTCTTCTACGATTTAATCTCTTTTACTTGCGTTTACTTGCGACAATCATGATGAGACGTAATATTTCGATATATAACCATACGATGGTAACCATTAACCCTAATGCAACCATCCATTCATATTTCTTATCTGCACCACTAGATACAATCGCTTCTGCACGGTCAAAATCTAATGTTAACATCAGTGCACCATAAATAATTAAAAAGACACTAATTCCAATCGCAAGTTCGTAACTATTCCCAAAGATTGCATTCATATCAACAAAGAGTGACATGAGTCCAAACCCAATAAAGAAAAATAAAATCCCAAATAACACTGCATACATGATTTTTCTAAATCTTGTTGTAACACGAATGATTCTTGAAGAGTATAGAAATAACATCACAAAGAATATCGCCGTAGTTGCAATAATTGCGGCATATGGTGCACCAGGTACATATGTATGTGCAACAAGTGTAATCATGGCAAGTAATACACCTTCAGCTGCTGCATATACAATACTCATAGGCATCGCTAATGAAGGCACAAATGTTGCAATCAACACAGCGATTAATGCAACAATCACAGATGCAACCAATAAACTCATGAATGTTTCAGCAGGCAAACTTGTGATTGCATAAAAACCTGTAAGCACTGCAATACCTAATAAAATAAATGTTTTTAACGTAATGCCTCTATAGGACGCTGCTTCAGCTGATGTATACGATGCTGAACGCTCTATATTGGCAAAAACTGGATTTGATGAACGCATAATTTTTCCCTCCTAAATCACAAGATTATTATATAAGAAAGCCCCTTAAAGTGCAAACAATCCTTGTTCTTTTTCATCATTTTCGACAATGAGCTCATCGAATGCACCATATGATTCCATTTTTGCAAAAACAGTTTGATTGATCTTCGTTCTAAGTTTAACATCCTCTTTAGAAGAAAATACTCGTGATGTTCTTGTTTCAACAATACCATTTGCAACGTTTTCACCAAGTCCATCAATAGAAATAAACGGCATCCTTAAAGCATCATCTTCCATCACAAACGTTTTTGCATCCGAATGATTAATATCTACTTTTTTAAAGTGAAACCCTCTTAAACTCATTTCATACGCTACTTGTAATGTGGTAAGTGTCGATTGCTCATTCACCGTCAGGTAATTTTTGGCCAGTAATTCTTTAATACCATTTTTTAACGCAACTGGTCC
>DNNX01000082.1 GCA_003497445.1 Acholeplasmataceae bacterium
TTGGCGCATACGAATAAGACGGTTTTGTCTCATCACATTTCTTGATAATTTTTTGATCATCTTCTATATCCTCCTTATGCCGCTGTCTTACCGGCTTTACGTGGCACATATTCATCAACATATCGTATCCCTTTACCTAGATAAGGTTCTGGTTTACGTACGGCACGAATTTGTGCAGCGAATTGACCAACTGCTTGTTTATCAATTCCTGAGACGGTAACTTCAGTATTTTTTGGAATATCTACTGATAATCCTTTAGGAATCTCAAGTTCTACATTATGAGAAAATCCCATTTGTAAGACTACTTTATTTCCAGATAGTGAGGCACGATACCCCACCCCTTTAATTTCTAGTGCTTTTTTAAATCCTTCACTCACACCTGTGACCATATTTTGTAGTAAAGCACGTGATGTCCCGTGAATTTTTCTTGAAAAAATTTCGTCATTCGGACGTTTTACAGTTAATAGATTCCCATCTAAAACAAAGTTAAGATTTTCATTAAATTGAAAAGATAACTCACCTTTAGAACCCTTAACAACAATGAAGTTGTTTGGTTGAATGGTCACTGTCACATCTGTTGGAACAACGATTTGTTTATTTCCTACTCTAGACATATTACCCTCCTACCAAACATAGGCGATTAATTCGCCACCGACATTAGCTTCTCTTGCATCACGATCTGTAAGCACACCTTTTGATGTCGATACAATCGCAATCCCAAGTCCATTTAACACACGTGGTAAATCATTGTGTTGAACATAGACGCGAAGGCCGGGTTTCGATATCCTTTTAAGTCCTTTGATGACGCGTTCTCTACCTGGTGTATATTTCAAGGTAACAACTAATTTACCTTGTGGACCAGATTTGACAAGTTGAAAATCAACAATGAATCCTTCTTGTTTTAAAACAGATAAAATATCCGTTTTTGTACGAGAAGCTGGAATTTCAACTTTTTCATGACGCATTCTATTAGCGTTGCGGATACGTGTCAGCATATCTGCAATTGGATCAGTCATACCCATGATGTTTCCTCCTTCTTACCAGCTCGCCTTTTTGACGCCTGGGAGTTCACCTTTGTGTGCTAAGTCTCTAAACTTAATACGCGATAAGCCGAACTTTCTCATATAACCGCGTGGACGACCATCGATCGAATCACGGTTTCTTAAACGTGTTGCACTTGCATTACGTGGTAATTTTGATAATCCTTCATAATCACCTTTTGCGCGAAGTTCACGAACTTTGTCTTGATAACGTAGAACGATTTCAAGACGTTTTTCATTTTTTACTATTTTTGATTTTTTAGCCATGATATCCTCCTACTTTTTAAACGGCATGCCGAATGCTTCGAGTAAGGCACGACCTTCTTGGTCTGATCTTGCAGTTGTGACAATAACAATATCCATACCGCGAATTTTTTTCACTTTATCTAAGTTTACTTCTGGGAAAATAATTTGCTCTTTCACACCAACAGTGTAATTACCACGACCATCAAAGGCATCTTTTGAAATTCCTCTGAAGTCACGAACACGAGGCAGTGCAATCGCAATCAATTTTTCTAAGAAATAATACATTTTATCACCACGTAAAGTTACTTTTGCACCGATTGGCATACCTTCACGTAGTTTAAAGTTAGAAATTGATTTTTTAGCTTTTGTGACCACTGGTTTTTGTCCAGTGAGTGCTTGTAATTCTTCTACAGCATCTTCTAATACTTTAGAATTAAATACAGCATCACCAACACCCATGTTCACAACGATTTTTTCTACTTTTGGTACTTCCATCACTGAGTCATATGAGAAAGCTTTCATAAGTTCAGGTTTAATATTATCTAAATAACGTTGTTTAATTGTTTGCATATATTACCCTCACTTATCTAGTTGCGAATCTGATTTTCTTGAGAAACGCACTTTCTTTCCGTCAACAACTTTGACATATACACGTGTAGGTTGATTTGTTTTAGGGTCTAAAATTGCAACATTTGATGCATGAATCGGTGCTTCTACCTCTAAAATGCCACCTTTATCATTTTGTTGTTTTGGACGTTGGTGTTTCTTTACAATATTAACACCTTCAACAAGTACACGATTTGTTCTAGGAAATACTTTGATGACACGGCCGGTAGTTCTTGTTTTTACACCTTTTTTATCGGTGGTAAATTGATTTGCACCGGCAATGACTGCGACAGTGTCGCCTGCTTTAATTTGCATCATCGAACCTCCTTATAATACTTCTGGAGCAAGAGATACAATTTTCATAAAGTTTTTATCTCTTAATTCTCTTGCAACTGGACCGAATATACGCGTCCCTCTTGGATTTAAGTCTTCTTTAATAATGACGGCAGCATTTTCATCAAATTTAATGAGTGAGCCATCTTTACGACGTAACCCTTGTTTTGTTCTTACGATGACAGCCTTAAGAACTTCACCTTTTTTTACAACACCTGCTGGTTGTGCTTTTTTAACCGTCACAGTGACGATGTCACCAATATTCGCATAACGACGTCTTGTACCGCCAAGTACTTTAATTACGAGTACTTCTTTCGCACCTGAGTTATCAGCAACGAGTAATCTTGATTCTTGTTGTATCATATAGGACTCCTTACACTAAGTCCGATTTTTGAAGAACTTTAACTAAACGAAAACGTTTAGTTTTTGATAGTGGACGTGTTTCCATAATAGAAACCGTATCACCAATACCTGCAAGTCCTTCTTCATCGTGGACGTGGAATTTTTTTGATACACGCACGCGCTTTCCATAAAGAGGCGACTTTTTATATGTATCCACATTGACTGTAATGGTTTTATCCATTTTATTTGATGTCACAACACCAGTATAGACTTTTCTAGTTTGACGTTCCATGGTCTCCTCCTATTCTACGCGTTCGCCGATGATTGTTTTCATTTGCGCAATCATACGTTTCACTTCTTTGATACGTGCTGTATTTTCTAATTGACCGACAGCTGCCTGAAAACGTAAATTAAAGAGTTCAGTCTTTAACTCTACGATACGTTTTTCAAGATCGGTATTATTAATTTTTCTTATTTCTGAGGCTTTCATGCTTGGTCACCTCTTTTGACGATTTTAGTTTTGATTGGTAATTTGTGCGATGCTAATCGTAATGCTTCTCTTGCAATCGCTTCAGAAACACCATTGATTTCAAACATCACACGACCTTTTTTGACAACTGCCACCCAGTGATCTGGTGCACCTTTACCGGAACCCATACGCACTTCAAGTGGTTTTTTGGTTTTTGCTAAATGTGGGAAAATGTTGATCCAAACTTTCCCTAAACGTTTCATATAACGTGTCATCGCAATACGTGCCGCTTCAATTTGTCGGTTGGTGATCCATGCACCTTCTAAAGCAATGAGTCCAAAATCACCATTTGTGATATTTGAATTTTTTGCTTGACCTTCATAACTGACACGATGTGGACGACGAAATTTTGTTCTTTTAGGCATTAACATAATTATTCATTGCCCCCTTTATTTTGAGGTTGACGCGGTCTTTGAGGACGTCTTTTTCTTGGTGGAAAATCTCTTTTTGCTTTTTCGTCTTGACGTTTGTGTAATTCTTCACGTGTTTGTCCTGGTAAGACTTCACCGTTGTATACCCAAACTTTTACCCCTAAAATACCATACGTTGTATTTGCTTCAGCAACCGCATAATCAATGTCTGCGCGTAATGTATGCAAAGGCACTTGACCTTCAGAGTACCCTTCACTACGTGCCATTTCAGCACCACCTAAACGACCTGATACAAGTGTACGTACACCTTTAGCACCTGCTTTAAATGCACGTGAAATGGCCATTTTTTGTGCACGCCTAAATGATGCACGGTTTTCTAATTGTTCAGCAATCGATTGTGCAATGAGTGTTGCAACACGTTCTGGACGTCTTACTTCGACTACATTAAACACAACTTCTTTTTTAACAAGTTTACTTAAATGTGCAACCACTTTGTTTTTTGTTTCAGCTTCACGTCCAAAGACAACTCCTGGTTTTGCGGTATGTAAAGTGATTTTTACAC
>DNNX01000031.1:0-10681 GCA_003497445.1 Acholeplasmataceae bacterium
AATTAATAATGAATTAACAAAAGTTTGTAAATTTATTGCATTAATTATTGAAAAACATGAATTAATACCTGAAAATACACCTCATTCTATAGCTGCTGGAATTGTATATTATACAGCTCAAATATGTAATTTAAATATATGTAAAAAAAAAGTCTCGACAGCTGGGGGGGATGTGCCATCGAGACCGCCACTTATGTGAAAATAATATCACACTTATGGTAAATATATTATATCATTATTTTTTTGAAAATTCACAAAATATTAAAAAAATCTTAAGATTTCTTTATACTTTGGAATGCCTTCAGTTGCTCCTTTTTTTGTAATCACTTGGCTAGAAACAAATGAAGATATTTCTAATGCTTTTGGTATCCAATCTATAGAGTCAAATGGATTTTCTTGTTTTGATAAAGACCATAAAAACGATCCCATGAAAGCATCACCAGCGCCTGTTGTATCTACAACCTCTACTGTAAAGGCCGCTTGATTAAATATATGATGTTTATAATAAAGTTGTACACCTTCTTGACCTTTGGTAATCATTACCATTTGATGTTTTAAATTAAATAATTGTTCGACCATCTTTTGAACGGATGCCTCATGATTATTTAAATATATAAGTTCCTCTAGAGAACACTTGATAAGATGACTTTTTTTAATATAGGACACAATGTCTTCTTTATATTTTTGTTCATCATCTACAAGCATTAATCTGACATTCACATCAAAACTTATGATTTTATGATGGGCTTTGGCATAGTGTATTAATGCATCCGTTGTTTCTCTAAGAGGATAACCTAGTAATCCAACTGAACCAAAATGTAAGATATCAAAATCCAAAGTTTGAATTTCATTTTGATCAAGTGTGAAAAATTGATCTGCAGAAGGATTACGATAAAACATAAAGTCTCTTTCACCATGCGCATCAATGGAAACAAATGCAAGTGATGTTTTATGATCTGCATCTGTATTTATATACGATGTATCTAAACCCTCATCTATCAGTGCATCTTTTAACATTTTCCCAAAAAAGTCTTTGCCAACTTGAGCGAGTGGTATGACATTCCCATTTAATCGTTGAATGGCAATCGCGACGTTCATGGGCGCACCACCTGGTGTTGGTTGATAAGCATTGTTGATGGGTATCATATCTACTAAATATTCACCAATGGTTGCAATCTTTTTCATATTTTTCTCTTTAAAATCCTTTTATTATTTTCAATCAAATATGATACCCCATAAATCATTAGGGTGATGGGTTTTGATACTTGAATTTCAAAATCATTTTCATTGAGGGAAACTTGGATGACATTATCATGATATTTAAACATTATTTGACAATCTTTCTCACTTACAATAGGTGTTGGATTAATTGAAAGTCCATCCATTGTATCGATACCAAAGATGCCTTTTAAAATCATCAAGTAACTTCCACCAATATTTGCAAAATGTAATCCATTTTTTGTATGTTTGTTTTTATCCTCTAAATCCAATGAAAGTGTATCTTCAAAAAATTGTTTCGCAAGGGACGCTTTCCCTAGTTGATATGCGCCAATACCATACATACATTTTGATAAGCTTGAATCATGTGTTGTTTGATCTAAATAATATGAAAATCCATGTTCAAAGTTTTCATCATAACGATTTAATAATACATCTGCAGCAATACTATCTGCTTGTTTAAGAACTTGATGGCGATAAATGAAATGTGGATGATATCTTAACATCAATGGTTTATCTGAATGGTGAATTATGTCTTTTGATAAAGGTTTTCTCAAATGATGTGTTGCATCTTGTAAATATAGTTTTAGGTCTTCATCGTAGTAATATGTCATTTCTTGAATTGCTTTTGTCATGACTTCAAGATCATGAGTATCAAAAATATCTGATACTAAATGTTGATAGGTTTTAAAATGATCCACGATGAATTGAAAATGAAAACTTGCCATTGAATTTGTGTAATAATTGTCATCGACTAATGCAGTATATTCATCTGGACCGGTGACTTGCATCAGATGAAAACCTTTATCATCAAAAAAACCATAGGTTAAAATATATAGTCCTAATTCAACGATAAATCGAAAGCCATCGTCTTCTAATATGGAGATATCATTTGTTGTTTTGACATATAGAATGAGTGCGTATGCAATGTCACTATTAATATGAATTTGAGCTGACCCGGCTAAAAAATAAGGGGATAGTTCTGTGCCATCGATAGATCGCCATGGAATTTTGATGCCACGTGATACATGTAGATTGGCAGCTTCTTCTCTAGCTTCTTTTATATATACCATACGATGCTGAAGTAATCGTTTTGCTTTTTCAGGATAATTATAGATAAAATATGGAAGCATATAGACTTCTGTGTCCCAAAAATAATGACCTTCATATCCTTCACCTGATAAACCTTTTGCAGCAATGGATGTCTTTGTATTGACACCACCTGCATGAAAAAGTTGATAGAGTAAATATGATATTTTTCTATGTTTTTCTTGATCTGAAAAAATGACTGGTTGATGTTGTTGATATGTTTTTAATGCCTCTAAATGGCTGTTAAAATTGGCATCTCCTTCTATGTTTGGTAGATGACTACAAAGATACTTTAATGATAATTCAATCATTAAAGATTGATGTTGATTAAGTTCTGTAGCATACTTTCCTATCACTTGATCATGTATGACATCATATTTAAAATCAATATTGCTTTTAAAATGAAGACTACCAGTAAATTGTTTAGATATCGTTTCAAACTGATATATTTGATTGTTTAAATCAATGCTTTTAAAAGTTAAATGTTTTCTCTCATAAGCAACTCTTGGATCTCTCTCTTTTGACTCATGAATATTTGGCATTTGAATATGATGATGACATGTTATATTTGCAGCATTTGAGAGAGGTGTTACTGTAAGTTTAATATTAACATTTTCAAGATGATGATGATGCGCATAAATGACTTCATCCACTTGATAAAGATCTTTATTTGTATTTTCATAAATCGTTGTTCTTTTTGTAATACCTTGAGATATATCAAAGCTTCTAAATGTTTTGATGTGATTCATATGTGTTAAATCTAATAAACATCCATTCATTTCAATGGCTATTAAAGATGCATCTGGCAAACTCATAATGGTTTTTCCAAATTGAGGAAATTGTGAGGCATTTTCTTCATAATGATACGGAAATGTATTATAAAATCCGTTTACAAACAACCCTCTTTTGTGAGGATATCCATATCCTTCTGTAAAAACACCTTTTTTTCCTAAATAACCATTGGCAACATGAAAAAGTGTTTCATCTTTCAATAACAGATCGTTTGAAATAGTGCCATGATACAACGTTTCATAAGGTAACATATTATGTTGTTTCACCTGACTTCAATTTTACTGGTGTAATGATGATTGGATCAATAGCGTGATCATTGTAGTATTGATCAATAATATTGACAATCGCTTTTGCTGAAATATGAGGTTGTTGATCAATTGATGTGATGGATTTACCTAAGTTTAAAAAACTTCTGCCGCCATCATAACCAATCACTTTAACATCTTCAGGAACGCGTCTACCTGAATTTTCTAATGTCTTGATAACTCTTGCAGCAACCGTATCCGAAATACAAAATATCCCGTCAACTTCATTGTGTTTTAGTACTTGTTCTTGAACTTGATCTGGGATATCAATATAGTTACCTAATGGATATTCTATTTCTACAAGATGGTTATATCCGTGTTGTCTTAATGTTTCTTTAAAAGCGATTCTTCGTTTTGATACTTCCGTTTTTACAATGGTATGAGCGCCTTGTTGATCATCTCCGATAAACATGAATTTTTTTGCGCCACGTTCGATTAAATGTTCTGCTGCTAATTTTCCACCAGTATAATTATCGGATGCAACACAAGGTATCCCATCAAAGATTCGGTCAAAAGATATGATACGATACTTTTTATCTAAATGTTTTTCAATATCATTATTTGTGAGCAATATCATAGAATCCACACGATTGGTTTTTAACATATCGATATAAATAAGTTCTTTTTCTAATTGCTCACTTGAATTGCAAACCATAAGTTTATAATTTTTTTCATATAAAGCAGATTCTACTTCAAATAATAGTTCGCCAAAAAATAAATGCTTTGTATTAGGAAGAATAAACGCAGCAATTCTATTTTTTTGTTGAGTCATGGAACGTGCGATCTCATTAGGTTTAAATCCTAACTCTTCAATGACTTTTTCAATTTTGATTCTTGTCGCCTCTTTCACATAACCAGATTGATTGATGACTCTTGAAACGGTTGCAATACCTACACCAGCTTTTAATGCAACATCTTTAATACTTGGCATTTTTTACTCCTATATGGTTATTATATATCAACTTTGTGGAAATGTTTCCATAAAAAAAATCGTATTGCTACGATTTTAAATTTTCAATGATTTCTAATGCTTCTGCAAGAACTTCATCTTCCGTTTTTTGATTCGTATCGATGACTTTATATGGGATGCCGTAAACAGAACATTGTGACACGATTTTATGTGTGTAATCTGAAATGAGTGCTTGAAAATAAGCTTTGTTTAGTTCGAAATTTTCAATTTCTTGCTCTCGGCCTCGCTTCATGACACGGTCTTCAAATTCTTGCCAATTCACATCTAAAATAATGTAAACATCTGGATGTTTGATCTGATTCATATACGAATGAAAAACACCGTTATACATATTCATGATGGTTGGCATATTTCTTAAATTATGATACGCGAATAGCCAGTGTTCAATTAAATCTCTATCCACGATAAAATTACCATCATATTTTTGTTGGTTGAGCCAATGATTATGGATAAAATAAATTTGAAGTAACATCTCTACATTATCTTTTTTTTCATATAACCATTTGAGTAATGTATTAAAAACTTCATCATCTTTTTCAAACTCTTCCATGACTGGAAATTGAAGTTTTTCACCGAGTCTTTTAACAAGGGTAGTTTTTCCTGAGGCAATCATGCCACCTACTGATATTTTCATAATTTCTCCTTTAGGGTGTGAGTTTTCCACGTTTGTATGGGGTTGGAAATTCAAGTGAATCGATGTGCCTTAGAAAATAAAAAGGATCTCGTAATAATAGTCTTCCATAAAATACCATATCACAATCTTCATGGATGAGAGCATGTTCTCCGATTATGTGGTCTTTGAGTAAGCCACCACCAATCGTTTTCATGTTCAATTGTTGTTTGATTTTTCTTGCGAGTGGTAATTGATATCCTTCTTCAAAAGATGTCACATTCGGTCTTATATTGCCACCACTACTAACATGTATAATATCTACTCTATCCAAATCGCATGCCTTAAGGATTTCTATGACATCGTCAATATCAAATCCTTCATGATGGTATTCTGTTCCACTAATTCTTACTGAAATTGCTTTTTCTACTGGCCAAACTTCTTTCACTGCTTGTATGACATCATTTAAAAATTGATGTTTCAAACCATAAGCATCGTTTCTTTCGTTACTTAGAGGTGACATAAATTGAGAAACTAAATAGCCATGTGCAGCATGGATTTCAACCATATCAAATCCTGCTTTATCTGCTCTCATTGCAGCATTTTGAAAGTTTTTAATCGTATGGCTAATATCTTCTAGTGTCATCTCTTTTGGAACATGTTCTTTCCCCTCTAGTTGAATAGAAGATGGACCTAGTATGTCATGACCTACAGCTTTTCTTCCTGCATGATTGATTTGAATACATGAAATACTACCTGCTTCTTTGATTCTGCTTGAAAGAACACCGAGTCCTTTAATGTGATCATCTGACCATATGCCTAAATCATTTAATGATATCCGACCATTTGGGTCAATTGCAGTTGCTTCAACCATAACAAGTCCAATCCCACCAAGTGCATGCATGTAATAATGCGCCTCATGAAAAGGTTTTACAATACCAGTATCATCTGATTGATACATACACATGGGTGCCATCACCAAACGATTTTTAATATGATATTGATTTAATAGAATTGATGTTTCTAGTTTTGTGTTCATATACATATACTAACACAAATACATGTGTATTTATAGTAAAAAAAAGATAAATCTTTGGATTTATCTTTTTGAAACTTCTGGCTTTAATAAACCACTATCTAAAGCCTCTGGATATGGATAAGCTTGTTCTCGCATCCTTTTATGTAAAACAAAGATGACACCTTTATTTTCATCGATTCTCGTAATGACGCCAACTTTCTTTTCACCTTCAACTTTTACTTTTTCACCTATTAAATACGTGATGTTATTCCATGACATAATTTCACCTCAGTAATATTATACATTAATTTGACATTTTATTTTTGACTTTATCAAATACATGTTGTTTTGTTAATTTTTTGTATATTGGTCCTTCGATATAATATAACTTTTCTTTTAGTAATTCTTGTTTTACTTCTCGATTAAGAATGTTTCTTAAAACAAAATCAATCTGGAATGTTGCCATCATAGATTGAATTGATTTTAAGTAATGTATCATTTTTTCATCAGGGTATTTGATATCAAAATGTAATGCTTCAACAGGATAATAAAGTGCAACTTTTAATGAGCTTGTTTGTATACCGATACCTAGACCACTTAAATCTTTAAATAAATTGATGTATGTCGATGCTTTCAAATCTCCTGTGATATTGATATGTATAATGTGCTTTGGAATTTTATACTGCATCATAAAACGCGTCATATATGTATTAAACTTATTATTTTTAACAGTTTCTGCATCCATAGGAACAATCATCTTAATGTAGCTTTGTGTGTGTTGATATAATTCTACGAGCATTTCTAAAACAACTTTAAAATGAGCCATATTCAAATCAAACAAACGCTGTCTTTTTTTTGCAATGAACATCAAATCGTGATGTGATACTTTTATATTCGACATGTAAATAAAGGATTCATACATCCACATTTTGTTTGAAGATTGATCAATTATTTGATGAAAACCGATTTCAAATTGTGTATGATTAATCGCATGATGGATTTGATCTAATATGTATTGTTCTTTCATATCGTTTTCATAGTCGATATATTGAAAATCATGTCTTTTGCTAGGTGCACGTTTCGCTTGAAATAATGCTGTTAATAAATAATGCATAATGGTTTGTATATCTTGATGTTTGGATGCAACTGGATATCTTAAATAGCCAATATGGATATGAAAACTTTCAGATGTAATAGATTGAGCATAACTTTGGCTTATTTTATTTTGATAAAGTGCTAAATGTTTATCCACTGAACGAATATCATTTCCAGGTAATACAGCAATCAGTTGATGATCATTGTATAAGTAAAGTTGATCTTCAGTGAAGAATTTTATTGTTTCATTACAAAAATCTTTAAAATATGCATGATATTTTTGAAGACCGTATAGATAAATAAGTTGTGGTTGTAAGTCTATTAAAATAAATGTCACTTTATGCTTAATGAGAGATTGAAAGTCTCTTTGAAAAGCATTATAATTCATGAGCTGCGTCGATGGATCTTTAAGTGCATTTGCTTCAATTTCAGATTGTATAGAAAGCTGTTCATTTAAATCTTCAAATGTTGAAATTAAAATGACTTCCGAATTGATTTTTGACAACTGAATCGTTTCTTGAACCATTTTTTTACCCAGACCATATGTAAGTTCAAGATCCGTTTGTTTTAACTGAAGCATATCATTCAATTGTCTTTGATAGTCTTTTTGATTGTCAAATACAACTTTTTCTAAATAACTCTGAATCGTTTCTTCATCTTCAAGATTTAACATGATTTTAAGTGCTTTACTGTTATAAAAACGACCTTGAAAGTAATATCTTAGTGGAATGTTTGCATGTTCTAAAAGTAACGTTAAAATTTTTTCTTGAAGAGATTGACGCTCCTGAACTTGATACATTTTTAATGCATAACTAAGATAGTTAGATGCCATACGTAAAACATCATCATCTTCAGCATACCGTTGCATCTTTTGCTCATAATAAAAAAGTAAATATGCATCATTCATATGATAGACATACATGTGTGATATGTTTGCATATAATTTTGATGTCAAAACATCTTTATACTCTTCAAATAAAGGTGCTTCTATGACACCTTCTTTTTTAGATTGCAATAACGATTTTAAAAATGTTTGTTCAAGTTGTTCAGGTTTCACTTTTTTGTCATATAATCGTTCTTTTTTAAAAAAATAAAGCATGCGTGAAGCGGGTATATACATCACAAATGTTTCAAATACACACACTTCATTAAGAAGCGATAATTTCAATCTTAGTTCGTCTCTAAAAGATAATTGCTTATGTAAACTCAAAAATGAAGCGATGACTTTATGCATGCGTTCAATGATTTGAACAGATTGATTTTTAGCAGGTTGAACAAGTTCCACTTGAACTTTTTGTTCTTGTTTTATTGGTGCCTGTTTGACAACTTTTTCTTGAGATTTAAGTGCTTTGAGTTTTTGTTGATATATTTTGATGGATAATGCATTTTGAATTCGTTCATAAAAAGACAGTAATAATTCATAATACTGCATTTTATAAGGATGTTCTTCATCCATCAATACTTCGTAATCTACTTCTAAGTTAATGACTTTTTGTTCCTCTCCAAGGTGCATATACGCTTTGACAAGATAATAGATGTCTTGCTGTATGTAGTCTAATCGATACTTTGTTTTATATAATTCAATAA
Organism: Acholeplasmataceae bacterium; assembly: GCA_003497445.1. Taxonomy (GTDB): domain Bacteria; phylum Bacillota_I; class Bacilli_A; order Acholeplasmatales; family Acholeplasmataceae; genus UBA8290. The sequence goes on from DNNX01000031.1 coordinate 8,685, forward strand.
TTTCGTTATATTTTTTCATAGTATCGAGTAATTGAATATGAATGTGAAATATCTGTTGATGTTGATCTTCTTCTAAATGATCAATGATATCTAATGCTTGTTCTTCATGATGCTCTTTGATATATATTTCGATAAGGGCTTTTTTCATGATGAATGCATATGCATGTGGTACATGACCTTGAAGTTGGTCTTTGACCCACTGAGACGATTCGGAACTGATGTTTTTTAAGTATTGATACTCTTGCTCAAAAATAACATAATGCTTGAGTAGTGGAAGTCTTGTTTTTCTGGATTGAATCATTTTAAATGCTTTATCAAATTGTTCGGTTTCAAGCGCACTATCGATATATAAATGCATCATATGATCCATAGTGTCATTAAATTCTTGTGTTAAAAACCGATCAAAAAAATGTTCGGTTTCTTCCATAAGGACACGAAAAGATTTTAGTGCATACAACACCTTAATATAATGTGAAAAAGCTGCGAGATGATCATGATAATCAAGCGGCTGATTTAAGTATGTTTTGATAATAGATAAACTTTGTGCATCTTTTGGTAATTGTAAAATCTCTTTGAGTGTCATGTCACTATTCTAAATAAGATTTAAAGCTTTCAGCGAGTTGTAAGTATTTTAAAGCAAGTGCTTTAAAATCTACATTGATTTTTTCTCCAAGCCCAATTGTGTGTTTGTATAATGCAACTTGATGCCATTGTAGTGTTTGAAACATGCGATAAAATCTTACATGATTTTGTTCTTCAAGTGTTGCTGGTCTCTCTAAATAAGCATCTAATAAAACCAATGCATCATTAAAGTCAACATTCCCAAATGATGCTATATCATAATAAAATTCGTTTAATGCAGCATATTCCCAATCAAGCAAATATAGTCGATCTTCACCAATCACAATATTTGAACGTTGTGCATCATTATGACAAAAAACTTTTGCATTCATTTCGTATGATGCTTTATATTTATGGATCCAAAATGTCTTTAATTCTTGATAAAGTGGAGTTCTTTGATTTGTATAACTTTCATAAAGTGATAATCGGTTGACTAAACCATAATCAATCACATCAGATGCATCAGATTGATGTAGTTTTTTTAATGTTGCAACGAGTGCATTTAAATGATTATTGTAGTCGAGTTGCGTTAGAGGTGTCCCTGGAACAAATTTAGATATTTTTTCTCCAGATTCGACATCAAACACGACAACTTCAGAATTGATGTTAAGTGGTATCGCTTTGTTGATCATATTAAATTCTGTTTTTCGATCTACAAATAAATTGCCGCCTTCACCAATTTTTCTATAAGTATAATCTTGATCATTCGCTTTGACATGGTAAGTGTAATGACTCACTCCACCTTTTAATCTTTCAATAATTTTAACTTGATCTTCGGGGACGTCTAACCCTAAAGCAACACGTTGTAAGACTTCTTTTTCTATCATTTGGCTCATGCTTTTTTCTCCCTTTAAAAACGCAAGTAATTTTTTCATTGCAATACCACGATGAGATTGTGCAAGTTTATCAGAAGGTGACATTTCAGCAAAAGTTTTCTTAGACCCTTTTGGTATGAATATCGGATCGTATCCAAAGCCACCTTCACCTTTCGCCACGTTCGATATCTGACCTTCTACACGATGAAAAAAATCATAAATTCCAGTGTCATCGATGTAGGTGATATGTGTGATCATAAATGCTTCACGAAGGACATGTTTTTTCAATTTATTTAAAATCAATGTGCGTCTTTCGGTATCATCTTTTCCGATTCTCGCAGAAAATATCCCTGGATAGTAATCTAACGCAACAACTTCTAATCCTGAGTCATCTGCAATCACAGGCATTTTATACTTTTTGTGAAAATAAGTCGCCTTTAAATGGGCGTTTTCTTGATAACTTGAACCATCCTCAATGACTTCATCAACATCATTCAATGATTTGAGTGAATGGAAATGATCAAAATAATATGAAAGTGCTTGTTCAAATTCTTTCAACTT
>DNNX01000031.1:11071-16034 GCA_003497445.1 Acholeplasmataceae bacterium
GTAGTAATTTTGTTATAATATGGAGAGGAGCAATGATGTGAGCCAATTAAACTTTAAAGAATTATTTCAAACACATTCAAATAAAGAATCCAATCAACCTGTGAATAAAAGTCGTTTTATTCTTTCGATTGGTTATTACTTTTTGGTGATGATCATTTTGTCTGCCTTTCTTTTTTTAGCACTAGATGCCATAGCTGAAAACTCTTTCCCCGAACTTAAAGAGACGATTACTTTAAGAGATGATACGAATAGATTGTTTAATGAGTATGACAATATCCTTATCGTGTTGCCAAATTCAGTGATGGATCTATATGCTGATGTTAATACTTATTCTTTTGAGGAGACACATTTTGTACTAGTTTATGAAGGATATGATGATTTTCTTTATGTGGATAATATACCCACAATCACATCTGATATCATACAATCCAATCTAGATAATGATTTGATTCGAGTTGCCACAACACTCAATCAAATACCAGAAAGTCTTGATTCTGTACCTGTTGTATATGCTTTGTCTTTAGAAGATCGATTGGAATTTACCTCATTTGCGAATAGTTTATTAAACTTCATTGTTTATCTTTTATTATTCCCTGTAATTGTTTTATTCTTAAAACCTTATATTTTCATTGATTTAACACAAGCAAAAACGTATCAAACGAAATGGATGAGTCTTATTGTTGCAGGTTATTTGTACGTTCTAGCAGGCAACATCATTTCTAATGTATTGATAGAGGTCATGCAACTTCTTACAAATACACAATCAGATACCGCAATGAATCAAGCCATTATCATGGAATCTTTACAAGGTAATGGTGTGATCCTCATGGTAATATCTGCGGTATTACTCGGTCCAATTGTTGAAGAACTTATTTTTAGAAAAGCTATTTTTGGATTATTTAAAAATAATACCATTGCGATGATTGTTTCTTCTTTTGCTTTTGGTATCATCCACATATTATCTGAACCATCGATCATCGATTTAATGATTAATATCATTCCATATCTTGTGATGGGATTTGTGTTTGGATATTTATATATCAAACACCAAAGAAATTTATTTGTTGTTACAATGGTTCATATACTCACAAATCTCATCTCTATCATCTCTATTTTACTCATATATTAAGGAGCAGTTATGTATCATTTTCAACCAGCAATTTGTTATTCTGGATACCGTCAAGGTCAAAGTCCAAGAAACCATGTTTTTCCAACGGATCATGAAGTTTTAGAAGATTTAAAACATCTTGAAACCTTTGTTAAACATATACGTATGTATGACACCTCTTATCATGTTAAACAAGTATGTCGTTTGATTGAAACACATCATATTGATTTAAAGATAATGTTAGGCGTAGAACCTAAGGGTGAATTAGATAACCCTCATTGTCACTTTGGTGGACGACATACAACAGAAGCCATTGAACAACACAAAATATTGAATTACCAACAACTTGATGAGATGATTGATATTGCAAAAACATATGATCAAATTGTGTTTGCAGTTTCTATAGGGAATGAAAATACCTCTGACTGGCATCCTAATTTGATGCCTGAATCTTCTCTTGTAGATCATGTTCAGTATGTAAAATCAAAGATCAATAAACCTGTTACATTTTGTGAGGGACAATACTTTTGGTTACACAACAAAACATTAGCAAATGTAGTCGATGTGATTAGTATTCATTCTTATCCTCAATGGCAATCACTTCAGCTACAAGATGCGATAGAAAAAACAAAAAATGATATTTTAGAAACAAAAGATACATTTCCAAATAAACCCATCATTATTACAGAATTTGGTTGGGCCACAAAAGCAAATCATCAAATGATTCTAGATGAAGCAAATGAAACCAACCAAGCCATTTATCTAAATGCAATTTATGCATATTTAAAAGAAATGGATATGTTAGCATATCTATTCGAAGCCTATGATGAGACTTGGAAGGGTTCCGATAACAAAGATGAACAAGAAAAACACTGGGGTATCTTTAATGAAGATCGTACACCAAAATTATGGCAAAAAGAAAAGCTCAAATTTGAGCTTTCTCATTTGAATAAAGATTGAAATTGATAGTGCATGATATAGTCATGTGCTTTTTTTTGATATCGATCAAAAGGATCTAGATCTTTTAAATCTATTAATTTCTTAAACATTGCTTTGTCTCTATTTAATACCGCCATAATTTTCGCATATTTTTTAATATGAGACTCATATGTAGGCATATATTTAAATTCAATAAAAACATGTTGCAACGCAACAAATTCTTGCGCTTCTTCTACTGGTGTGACTTTGAATTTATTCATAATATCCATAAAAGCATGTGCATAAAGTAACGTACGAATTGCATCTTGATTTTGATGTCTGACAGCGATGTGAAGTGGTGTATCATAATCCCTAGAAAGTCCATTAATGTCAACATCACAAGAAATTAAATAATCAATTAAATCAACACTGGAAGTCATAACAGCATAGTGTAATAAATTCAATCGATCATGTGTTTGAATGAAAACCGATTGTTGCTGTTCTTCTACTAAAAATTTTAAGGCGGATAATTTACCATTTAGAACAGCTTCATGAATCGGACTTTTGCCTAGCAAATCTTGCTGATGTATCGCACCATTTTCAATCAGCAATCGAATCATTTCGACATGACCGGTCATTGCAGCAATATGTAAAGGTGTTTGTCCTAGATCATTGGTTTGTCTAATATCAGCTTGAAGACCAATTAATCGTTTTAATAAATCCATACGCGCACGTCGTATCACTTCAAATAAAACCGTCTCACCTTGATCATCACGTGCTGAAAGTCTCGCACCACGAGAAACAAAGTCTGCTAAAACATCATCTCTATGGGTTTGAACAGCATAAAAAAGAAGTGTTTTACCACTCGCATCTTGAGCATGTATGTCACGATATCTAGATTTAATGGTATCTAGCGAACATGTATTTAAATCGTTAATCAGTAAAATAGGTTCAAGCATAATTATATTGTATATGAAAATTAAAAAAAAAAACAAAAAAAACACACAATTTCTTGTGTGCTTTTTACTTGATCAATTATTTAACTGCAGCTTTTAATAATTTACCAGCTCTGAAAGCAGGTGTATTTTGTGCAGGTACAGTAATTGGTTGACCTGTACGAGGATTTTTACCTTGACGTGCAACACGATGTCTCACTTCAAAAGTACCAAAACCTGTAACAACAACTTTTTCGCCTTTTTGTAAAGTTTCAGATACAGCACTTGTAAATGCTTTTAAAACTTCTTCAGCAACTTTTTGTGTTACTTTAGCTTCTTCTGCTAAAACTGCAATGAGTTCTGTTTTGTTCATAGAATTTCCTCCCTTTAATTTGTCTATATTATAGCACCATTAAGGCAAGAATGCAACCTTTCGTGCATATTTTATGAATTTTGTTCTAATTTTACGGTATAATCGAGTATTTTTTCAACAATTTCATTAATTTTTCGCTTATTAAAGATGATTTCATAAGCAGTTTCAATGATTGGAAGATTTAATTGATGTGCTAATTTAAATCGATATAAAGCTTCAATGGTTAAAAATCCTTCAATCGTTTGTTTTTCGTGTTGTTCAATGGCTTCACGTTCCATACCTTGTCCAATCTTTAATCCTGCTTTAAAATTTCTAGAATGCATAGACAAACCTGTAACAATCAAATCACCGATGCCAGTGAGTCCTGTAGCAGTGTTTTCATTTCCACCAAAGGCTTTGATAATATGTTTCATTTCCTGTAAACCTTTTGTAAGTAATGCTGCTCTAGCATTTTCTCCATACTCCAATGCTGTCAGTATACCAGAAGCAACCGCAATTGCATTTTTCGTCGCACCTGAAACTTCGCTTCCAATCAAATCATCTGACATATATAGTCTCATGTAACGATTATTAAATGCATTCGCAATATCTATGCGTTCATGCACATCAGGTCCTGAACAAACAAGAGACGTCAAATTTCTTTCAATGACTTCTTCTGCATGTGAAGGTCCAGTTAAACTGAAATAATGATGGATATGTTGAGATAATTCTTGATGCATATATTGACTCATCGTAAGTAAGTCAGGCAGTATAAATCCTTTAGAAACATTAATAAAAACTTTTTTATTTTGAATGATATGTTTGATTTCATCTACTAAACTTTTAAAAAATTTTGTTGGTACCGCAATCACAACATAATGAGAAAAAGATAATACTTCTTGTAAACTGTCTGTTACTTTAATACCATATGGCAATGTCACTTTAAAAAATGGATGTTGATGTTTCTCTAGTAAAACTCTATGATTTGGATTTTTCTCATAAATCATGACATCATGACCATTATCGAGTAATACTTGCGCGAGTGTTGCACCCCAAGCACCGCCACCTATAAAACTAAATGTCATCAGATACCTTCTTTCTTAATACAAATTTAATCGGTGTCCCTGTAAAATCTATGGATTCCCTAAATGCATTTTGTAAATATCGTTCATATGAAAAGTGAACATAATCAGGATGATTCACAAACAATTGAAATGTTGGCGGTTTAATACCAGATTGTGTAACATATGTGAAGTTTGCACGACCATGATTAAAAATCGCCGGTGGATGTTTTAATGTTGCTTCGTGCATCACTTCATTGAGCACGGATGTTTTAATGTCTTTAATATAATTTGAATACGCTTGATCAATTGCATCAAATAGGGGATTCAGTCTGGTTTTTTCTTTTGCTGAAAGAAATACGATAGGTGCATAACTAAAAAATTGAAATTTGCTTCGAATGTCTTTTTCCATTTTTGACATGGTCTTATCATCTTTTTCTACTAAATCCCATTTATTCACAACGATTACAACGGATTTAAAATAGTCTTCAATAAGTCCACCAACATGTAAATCTTGTTCAATAACACCTTCATTAGCATCAATGACAAGCAATGCAACATCGGATCTTTCTAATGCAGAACGTGCCCT
>DNNX01000040.1:0-2166 GCA_003497445.1 Acholeplasmataceae bacterium
ATGAATCAGAACAATATGCAAATAAAGTGATGGCTCGTGTCAATCCAATGATGAATATTGTGATGAATATTGGACTTGTAATTGTGTTAGTCATTGGTGCGTATAGGTTATCATTAGGATTTACGCAAATTGGTGCAATTATGGCTTTTGTCACGTATTTTACGATTATTTTAAATGCGATGATGGGGATCACACGTATTTTTGTTTTATCTTCAAGAGCAGCTGCATCAAGTGAGCGTGTGGAAGAAGTATTACATACTGACATTGATATTGATAATGGAACATCATTGTATGAAATAAAAAAACATGTTCCTCATATTGAATTTAATCATGTTACGTTTTCATATCTAAAAAAGACCAATCAGTTAAAAGATGTTTCATTTAAACTTTTTAAAGGTCAGAAATTTGGCATTATCGGTGCAACTGGAAGCGGGAAATCTACCATTGCTAAATTATTATTAAGATTATACGATGTCGATCAAGGTACCATTCATATATTTGGAAAAAATATTAAGGATTACGATTTGAAATCTCTCCGTCAAAATATAGGTGCCGTCATGCAACAAGACATGATTTTTCATGATGATATCGCATTTAATGTTTCTTTAAATCATGACGATCAAGACATAGAGCGTGCTTTGAAAGATGCTCAAGCATCGTTTGTTTTTGATAAAGAAGATGGGATCCATACAGAACTTACGGCATCTGGTACGAATATTTCGGGTGGTCAAAAACAACGTATACTTATTTCAAGAGCACTTTATAAAAAACCTGATATTTTAATATTAGATGATGCGACAAGTGCACTTGATTATCAAACAGATCAACAGTTACGACATGCATTACAAGCAAATTATCAAGATACGACGATGATCATCATCGCCCAACGTATTGCTTCCATTAAACATTGTGATCTCATCATTTATTTAGATCATGGTAAAGTCATCGATATTGGCGATCACAAAACTCTTTTAAAAAATAATCCAGGGTATCAACTTATTGTGAAACATCAATTAGGAGGTGCCGTCTTATGATGATGCAGTTCAATCCTCCAAAAGAAACAAAGAATCATAAAGTAACAAATAAAGCGTATGTGTACAAACGATTATGGAATTATCTCATGCGCTATAAATATAGACTTTTTGTTGCCTTGATATTTACAGTATTATCGAATGGATTTTCTCTTATCGGTCCCTATTTGACTGGTCAGACTATCGGTGCAATGGAAAATGGTGTTGATTTTGAAAATGTGTTTTTATATGGAAGTTTAATGGTCATTTTTTATATATTGAGTGCACTTTTAATATACATGATATCTGTCATGATGATTCGTATTTCTAAAGCAGTTGTCTTCGAAATGCGACAAGATGTTTTTAATAAGCTGAATCGATTACCCATAAAATATTTTGATAATAACCAGACAGGAGATATCATCTCACGCATGACGTATGACATTGATACCATTAATCAGTCACTTGCAAGTGATGTCATTGCCTTATTCACTTCTTTTTTAACCATCATTGTGTCCTTAACTGTCATGATACTTACAGCGCCATTATTAGTATTAATCTTTGCATTCACGATTCCTTTAACGATTGTACTAACAACGATTCTTTCAAAAGTCGTCAAGCAAAAATTTAGAATTAGAAATAAAAAGCTTGGAGAATTAAATGGATTCTCAGAAGAAATGATCACTGGCATTCAAACCATTCAAGCGTATGTGATTGAACATGATGTCAAAGAAGATTTTGATTACATTAATTCTGAGACAAGAGATGCCTCTTATGAAGCAGGTTACTATTCAACAGCTGTCATGCCAAGTGTCGGATTTATTTCGAATTTATCGATGGCACTGGTTGGTGTTTTCGGAGGTATTTTATACATCAGAAACATGATGACACTTGCGATACTCACAAGCTTTACTTTATACTCAAGACGTTTTTCAGGACCGATCAATCAATTATCTGGATTGTTTGCTGAAATTCAAAGTGCATTTGCTGCTGCTGAAAGAGTTTTTCAAGTATTAGATAGCGAAGAAGAAGTTAAAGATTCAGAAGATGCCACAGATTATGATCCAAATGGTGGAAACATACACTTAAAAGATGTTGCATTTTCATATGATGGACAAACAACTGTTTTAGACAATATCAATGTAGAAGCACCTGA
>DNNX01000040.1:2534-7049 GCA_003497445.1 Acholeplasmataceae bacterium
CTGTATTATCTTTTAAAAGAGATAGTTTACGAAAAGCATTTTCAATGATTTTACAAGATTCATGGGTATTTTACGGGTCTGTTCATGACAATATTGCCTATGGAAACAAACATGTATCCAGAGAAGATGTGATCAGAGTTGCCAAAGCAGCACAGATACATGATTTTATAGAGTCACTTGAAGAAGGGTATGATACCATCATTAAACATGATGGTACGAGTATATCAAAAGGTCAAAAACAACTCATCGTGATTGCACGTGCGATGCTCTCAGAATCAAAAATGTTAATATTCGATGAAGCCACCTCAAATGTTGATACAGAAACTGAAATGAAAATTCATCAAAGTATGAAATCATTGATGAAAGATAAAACAACGTTTGTGATTGCACACAGATTATCCACAATTCAAGATGCTGATCTCATCATGGTCATTCACTTTGGTAAAATGATTGAACTTGGCAATCATCAAACACTGCTTGAGAATAGAGGATTTTATGCATCATTATTTAACAGCCAATTTGAATAAATAAATAAAAACATTGTATTATTCATTACTTTCATGTATAATGACTCGTGTGTGTAAAGCACATGAAAAAATTAAGGAGATTTACATGAAAGGCACAGTCAAATGGTTTGACTCTGACAAGGGGTACGGATTTATCTCTTCAGAAGAAGGCAAAGACATTTTTGTACACTTTTCAGCAATTCAAGTGGAAGGTTACAAATCACTTCAAGAAGGTGACCAAGTAGAATTTGATGTTAATGATGGCGATCGTGGTCCACAGGCTGCGAATGTTACTAAACTATAATATTCAATAGGTTTTAAGGGGATACACATGTATCCCCCTTCTTTTTTTTATAGCCTTGAAATCGCTATCATTAATTGTTATAATAAAAAAAAAGCGGGAGAAATTGAATATGGAGAAAGACATTCTAGAAGTACAGAGAAACCACCTTCAAAATATCTTAAAAGAAGTGGATCAAGAAGCATTAGAAGATATAATGGAGGCGTTTAAAGTTGTCTATACATATGATGCAATTAGCTTAGAGGGTCAAAATAGAATTCCTTATGAAGATGTGAAAACACTCATACAACGAAAGACTCTACTTGAGTACTCTGAGAGAGAACAAAAGGAAGTCTTAAATCATGTGGCAGCATTTGAAAAAATATTGTCGATGGTCAAACAAAAAGTAACAATGACTGAAGAAAAGTTAAAAGATTTACATGAAATGGTTGTAGATGGTATTTTCCAAGGTGGTGTGTATAGAAACGTCAATATCCAAATGATGGGTTCTACGCACCAACCTACAGATCATGCGAAAGTTTACGATCGCATGCATAAACTTTTTTCTTCATTAGAAACAATGGCATTTGAAACGCCATTGGATGAAGCAATATATATGCATGCGACGCTTGCAAAAATACATCCATTTTTAGATGGTAATGGAAGACTTGCAAGACTTGTACTTAATTATTATTTGATAAAAAATAATGATTTACCAATTTCTATACCCATAAAGTTAAAAGAAACCTATATTCAGCAATTAGAAATATTTAAAATTGAAAAAAACATCGAACCGCTCAAAGCATTTATTGAAAAGCTTCTTATCGAAAGATATGAAGATGTGATCAATACATTAGAAATCTCTAAATAAAGATAAAAAAGTGAGGATATTCCTCACTTTTTTATCTTTCATGATACAATAATTAAGGAGAAGCTATGGCATTAACACAAGGATTTATGTATTCATGTACCGTGGATAGAAAAACTGATATCGGCTATGCAATCATATGCGATGAAGAAGAGGTATTTCTACACGCGAAAGAAGCAGCATCACTAGAAATTGGTCAAAGGATTGATGTCTTTTTATATATGGATGCATATAAGCGCATTGCAGCAACGATGGATAGGCCAATATTAACCGTTGGAGAAAAAGGATTACTCAATGTGATGTCTGTGGAAGAAAATCTAGGCGTATTTTTAGACAATGGTATTAATAAACATATTTTGTTATCGAAAGATCATTTACCATTGGATAAAGCATTTTGGCCTAAAAAAGATGATACATTATTTGTTGAATTAAAAGTTAAAAACAGATTGTATTTAGAACTCGCAATTCCGAATCCACCATATCAATCTATTGAACTTTTATCTTATTATGATGGTTTTATTAATGGATTTCATAAGGAAGGCATACGGTTTATCACAGATCAACTTATACCCGTATTTATTCATAAATCACAATATACCGAAAGATTACCGATTGGAACAAAACTCTCTTTAAAAGTGATTCATGAGTCAAGTAAAGGATACACAGGGACGTTACTTCAATCAAAAGAAACGAAACGTTTATCTGATGCGGATGTCATTTTATCCTTTCTAGAATTACATAAAAAGATGCCTCTTGATGCATCAAGTCCTTCTGAATCTATTGAAAAAACATTTCAAATGAGTCGAAAAGCTTTCAAAAGAGCCTTAGGCTACTTATACAAAATAAGAAAAATTACGTTTGTTGATGGACAAACTGTATTGATAAAGGAATAAAGTATGGCAAAAAAATTCGTATCTACCATTACCTCTCAAACTGAAAACTTTGCGCAATGGTACACTGATGTATGTGTCAAAGCAGAATTGATGAGTTATAGTGATGTCAAAGGATTTATTATTTATCGTCCTTATGGTTATGCTATTTGGGAAAATATTCAGCAATATTTAAATACAAAATTTAAACAAACAGGACACGACAACGTTTATTTGCCGTTATTGATTCCAGAATCTTTATTTCAAAAAGAAAAAGATCATGTTGAAGGATTTGCTCCTGAGACTGCAATGGTAACAACAACAGGTAAAGAAGATTTAAATGAAAGATTGATTATAAGACCAACTTCAGAAGTATTATTTTGTACTCATTTTAAATCAGTGGTTCAATCTCACCGCGATTTACCCAAAAAATACAATCAATGGTGTTCTGTTGTTCGTTGGGAAAAAACCACCCGTCCATTTTTAAGAGGTAAAGAATTTTTGTGGCAAGAAGGACATACCATTCACGCGTCTGAACAAGAAGCAAAAGAAGAAACAATGAATATGCTAACTATATATGAAAAACTTGGTAAAGACATGCTTGCAATACCATTTATAACGGGTCAAAAAACAGAAAAGGAAAAATTTGCAGGCGCAGAAGCAACCTATTCAATAGAAGCACTCATGCCAGATGGTCAAGCGCTTCAGTCTGGAACCACACATTATTTTGGACAAGGATTTGCAAAAGCATTTGACATATCCTATCGTGATCAGGATAATTTGGAACAATTTGTTTATCAAACATCTTGGGGTGTATCTACACGACTTTTAGGTGCTATTATCATGGTGCATGGTGATGATGATGGACTTGTTATGCCACCTTATGTTGCACCAACTCAAATTGTGATTGTGCCGATATCTAATGATGAAAATGTCTTGAAAGAAGCAACCACCGTTTTTGAATCTTTAAAAGATCATTACAGAGTCATGATGGATACATCTGATAAATCACCAGGTTGGAAATTTAGCGAATATGAGATGAAAGGTGTTCCTGTTCGTATTGAAATAGGCAAAAGAGATTTAGATAATAAACAAGTGACACTTGCCACGCGTTATAATCGTCAAAAACAGCAAGTATCTATACATGAAGTTGTGGGTATCATTCCTGAATTATTAAATACCATTCATCAAGAGATGTATGAAAAAGCACAGGCTTATGTTGAATCTCACACATTTCATGTGAATGATTATGAATTGTTTAAAGAAAAAATTGCTTTAGGCGGATATGTATCGATGTCTGTTCATGAAGATGCAGAAGCGATCATCAAAGCCGATACACAAGCAACAGCTCGGGTGATTCCTTTTGATCAATCTAAATTAGAGATTACATGTCCTGTGACTGGAAAAAAAGCGTCTCAAATTATTTTGTTTGCTAAAGCATACTAAAAAAAAGATATCATTTTTTTGATATCTTTTTTTTTTCTGGTACAGGATCATACTTAGGTTTAAAAAGTGGATTACAAGTAAGGATACGCTTTGAAGTTAAAAACGTCGCTTTGAAAAAATTAAAGCGTTCATAACATGTTAAGGCATAATTTGAACATGTTGGTGTATGCCGACACTTATGATTTGAATGTGGCGAAATATTTTTTTGATACCATCGAATACTTCTAATCGCAAGTTTTTTCATTTTATCTCCAATTTGATTATAACATTTAAAAAAAGAACATCCATATTTGAAGGTATTATGATATAATAAAAGTAACAAATGTAACCGTTTTCAAGGAGGATATATGAAAGAGTATCAAACAAGCAATATCAGAAATGTTGCTATTTTAGGGCATCAAGGTTCTGGAAAAACAACGATGGCAGAAGCAATTTTATATGTATCTGGTGCCGTTGATAAGCAAGGAGAGGTAGATAAAAAAACATCGATATCAGATTTTTTAATTGAAGAACAAAATAAATTATCAAGTCTTTCAATGTCATTAA
>DNNX01000068.1 GCA_003497445.1 Acholeplasmataceae bacterium
GTTTTTGCTGCAATGGGTGTCAAACATGACATTGCAAACTATTTTAAAAAACAATTTTTAGAAGCAGGTGTGATGCATCGTGTCGCGATGTATGTGAATGTTTCTAATGAACCGATCATAGAACGTATTTTAACGCCTCGTTTTGCGTTATCCGCTGCTGAATATCTAGCATTTAAGCACAATATGCATATTCTTGTGATTATGACCGATATGACATCTTATTGTGAGGCATTAAGAGAGTTTTCTTCTTCTAAAGGAGAAATCCCAGGAAGAAAAGGCTATCCTGGATACCTATATTCTGATTTAGCATCTTTATATGAACGTGCAGGTCTTATCAAAAACATTGAAGGGTCTGTGACACAAATACCAATTTTAACTATGCCAAATGATGATATCACCCATCCAATTCCTGATTTGACGGGTTATATTACTGAAGGTCAAATTGTACTTTCGAGAGATTTATTTCAAACAGGTGTTTATCCTCCTGTAGGAATTCTACCATCACTTTCACGACTGATGAAAGACGGTATTGGTAAAGGTTATACACGAGATGATCATGATACTTTAACAAATCAATTATTTGCATCTTATGCTAAGGTTCAAGATGCAAAAGATCTTGCCTCTGTCATCGGTGAAGATGAGTTATCACCTGATGACCAAGCGCACATTGTCTTTGGACAAATGTTTGATAAGCACTTTTTATCACAAGGTTTTGAAATAAATCGAACCATTGAAGAAACACTTGATCTAGGCTGGGATTTATTATCATTGCTTCCAAAAGATAGTTTAGAACGCTTAGATAAAGACACTCTTGATACATTTTATCATCCTAAAAAAGCAGCTGAACGCTTTCAGGTTCATATACGATGAGCAGAAAAGTCATTCCTACAAAAGGAAATTTAATGCGACTCAATGCACGCATAAAACTCGCAACAAAAGGGTATGAATTGATGGATCGTAAGCGCAATATTTTAGTACGTGAAATGATGTCTATACTTAATGAAGTAAAAGAATTAAGAAAAACCATTACAACAAAATTCAAAACTGCATATAAAGCGTTACAAGATGCAAACATCACCTTAGGTATCGTTTCAGATATCGCAAAATCGATCCCAGTCAATGATGGATTATCCATTAAATATCGTTCAGTAATGGGTGTTGAAATTCCTAAAGTCTCACATGAAGCTGAGCATATTCGATTGACGTATGGTTTTGGTGCAACGAATACAAAATTTGATTATGCTTATAAAACATTATTAGAATTACGTACAATGATTGTGACTCTGGCAGAAATTGATAATGCAACGTATCGTTTAGCCAATGCCATTCGTAAAACAAGAAAACGTGCAAATGCTCTGAATCAAATCGTATTACCTCAATTAACTTCTGATATTAAATTTATCAAAGATACACTTGAAGAAAGAGAACGTGAAGCTTTTTCTAGACAAAAAATGATCAAAAAACACATATAAAAACCATTCTGAAATCAGAGTGGTTTTTTATTAAATAAATAAATTATGATTTGACATCTTGTACAATGACAACTTTTATTCTTAATCAATGTCAATGACTTTATAAAAAGTCTATGTTTTTTAAGTTTTTTTTATTTCAGAATCGATTACATAAAAAAAGGATGCTTTCGCATCCTTTTAAAAACTTTAATACTATTTTTATACTTCTTCGTATCCTTGTTCTTTTGAAAGAATAGATGATACAAATTGTAAAATCACACCATAAATAACCTTAGATGAAATATCTGCAATAGTATATAATACTTGTTGAGATGCGATTGCTAATTCAAAATCAGGTAATAACGGCATTACGTATGCAACAGGATATATAGTCCATGATACATAAAATAACGGTAAAATAAATGCAAATAATGGTAACGCTTTAGATTTTGCCATATTTGCTTTACCTTCTTTGATTACACGTGTAATTAAGATAAGTACGAAAATATAGAATACTGTTGAAATTCCACCCCAAAGTAACCACATAGATAGATTCTCACCAGCAGTACCTGGTTCATAGAATTGTCCAACATAACCTGTTAAGATCATGAGAACTCCAAAAGTAGCAAATTGCGTTAAATATTTTTTGAACGCTTTGCCTGCTACACCAACAACAAATAAAATTTGGATAAGAAGCATTGGTACGTCAATAAGCCAGTTTAAATATCTGAACCCATTTGAAAAGTTACCAGTTAATTCATATACACCATTGTTAAGTGTAAATGCTTCTACCCACTGATTTTGTTGCTCAAAAAGTAACAACAATGCAGAAACCATAACGACAACACTTAATACAGAGCTCATTCTATATTTAGGTAAGTTTGTCTTAATTGTCAAGATGAAAAAAATCAAAGATGCCGCCATAGCCGCATAACCTAGTGTCAACACGTGTGATACTAGTTGAAAGCTTGAAATAGAAATAACTTCCATTTTTATTTCTCCTTTTGTTTTTTTAGGTTTATACCTATCGTTATTTTACTCCTTTATGAAAGCGCTGTCAAGTTTTTAGACATTTTAATGTATTAAATATGATAAAATGTGTCAAAGAGGTGTATATGAATATTATTCAAACTGCAGTTTTAAACAAAAAAGAAAAATTTATCATACTATTTACTATTGCTGACATATTGTTTATTTTCACATATCTTGTATTAAGTATTTTCCAACAACAACTTTTTAGATATATGGAGTTTTCTGTTATTTTCTCAGCATTCATTTTATATTTGCTTTTGCTTATACTCTCACTTTTGTTTGCATATATTGAGACTAGACAATTTAAAGAGTCATCGATTACAGTAAAAAACAATCGACTTATCATTACTGAAAATGATAAAAATACACCTTATCCAATGCAAGATTTAAGTCACGTAATTTTAAGTAAGCTATATTATTTTCTAACCCCTTATTATAAGGTAAATTTATATTTTACAAAAAATAAAAAAGTAACTTCGTTTTATTTTTTAATATTAAAAGATGATGCAAAAAAATTAAAGGCTTACATAAGCCAATCCACCTCGATAAAATAGATAAAAGAGCCTCATAATGCTCTTTTTTTATTTATGTAAATTTTTATCAAATGTCTTTTTTTTTCGTTTTCTTGTTGATATAATACTTCTCACAAGGAGAGATATTTGATGGAACATTTGAAACTTCAACGACATATT
>DNNX01000079.1 GCA_003497445.1 Acholeplasmataceae bacterium
TGTTTGAAAATGGATGTAAGTCTCACAGGAGATGTCATTTGTTTAATTAAATCTTGTTTGGTTATGATGTTTGTAGGATTTCCAGTCACGTTTGAAAAAATGGGTATTTTTGGTGTTTTTAGTTCAACGGTATCAATGATATCTTCATATACCTTCGTATGTGTCGACATCAGTGGTGTATGAAAAGCACCCGCCACTCGAAGTGGTAATACTTTACCACCAGCATCTATACATGCTTGTTTAATAGCATCATAGGATTGTATATGACCACTGATGACAGTTTGTAATGGGGCATTATAATTGACTGGTATCATATAGCAATCTTTTTTTGAATGTGTTAAACAAATTTTTTCTATGGTTTCTGAATCTAATTTAAGCACTGCTGCCATCATCCCTTTTGATGCATCTGCAGCAAGTTGCATCGCTTTGGCACGTGCTTGCGTTAGCATCAACATTTCCTTATAAGAAATGATTCCAGCACGTTTAAGTGCACTCATATCCCCTAAACTAAATCCGAATACAGCATCGATATGAATATCTTTTAATACTTGATCAAATAATTCTTGAGTAATGACCATCATTAATTGCGTTTGATACGTATTTTTTAAACTTTCTGGATCATTGAACCACGCCATCACATCTTCATTTAATATTTGACTTGCATCATCAAATATATATTGAAGATATGGATGTGTTGACAGAATGTCCAGTCCCATACCAGCATATTGGCTACCTTGTCCAGCATACATTAAACATGTTTTCATATGTTATACCTTAACAATGGCTGCACCATATGTAAAGCCACCACCAAATCCAACTAATAATAAGGACATGGTTTTAGAATGTTTCTTTTTGTATTCTGAAAGTGTTAGAGGAATACTTGCAGCTGAGGTATTACCATAAGATGCAATATTCATGACAAACTTATCCATGGACACATTCATGCTTTTAGATACAGCTAAAATAATACGTTCATTGGCTTGGTGAGGAATAATATGATCGATGTCTTCTAATGTTAAATTGGCATCCTCTAAGACTTTTTTAATGCTTTTTTCAATGACTTCAACAGCGAATAAAAATACTTTTCTTCCGTCCATCTTAATGAATTTACCGACATCTAAAGTGTTGGACATATCTGGCCTTGATGTATTGTAAAAATAACCTAATTGGGTTTCTTTTCCTTTTTCAATCACAACAGCACCCGCACCATCACCAAACAAAATGCAGGTATTTCTATCGGTATAATCTAATACATTGGATAATGTTTCTGCACCAATCACAAGTGCTTTTCTGTATTTAGGTTGTTGAATCAGTGATGCAGCAACCTCTAATGCATAAACAAATCCTGTACATGCGGCATTAAGATCAAAACTCATCACATCATCTTCAATCCCTAATAAACCCGCAACAAAATTTGCAACGGCAGGTGTTTTTTGATTTTCTGTAATCGTTGCAACAACAATAAGATCAATTTCAGACGCATCTATTTTAGCTTCTTTAAGGGCATTTTTAGATGCTAAATATGCCATTTCATGCGTTGTTTCGTGATGTACTTTGCGACGTTCTTTTATTCCAGTTCGAGATACAATCCACTCATCTGATGTATCTACAATCTTTTCTAAGTCATGATTATTCACGATTTGATTTGGAACATAATGTCCAGTTCCAAGAATTTTAATTGGTAGATTCATGGGCTGTCCTTTCTAAAACTGTCCCCATGTTTCTAAATTTTTCATATCTAGTCATAAGTAACCGTTTCGCAGGTTTTTTTGTTAGTACTTCTAATTGCTTTTCAAGTAGTTGAGAAAGTTGTGAAAGGCCGATCTCTTGATTTTCATGTAATCCCGGGCCTTCTTTAATAATCTCATCTATAATATGTAATGCTTTTAAATCTTTTGCTGTAATTTTCATAAGTTCCGCTGCTTCTGGTGCACGTGTTGCATCTTTGTATAAAATGGATGCAAACCCTTCAGGTGACAATACTGAATATATGGCGTGTTCAAACATTAAGACAACATCACCAACACCAATAGCAAGAGCACCACCTGAACCCCCTTCACTCAAAACAACCACAATGATTGGCGTCTTTAATCCCATCATTTCTTTTAAATTATTCGCGATGGCCTGAGCTTGTCCGCGTGCTTCTGCACCAACACCAGGATACGCACCAGGTGTATCAATAAATGTGATAATTGGACGTTTAAACTTTTCCGCTTGTTTCATAAGTCTCAACGCTTTACGATACCCTTCAGGATGCGGCATTCCAAAGTTATGTTTAATTTTATCTTCTGTGTCTATCCCTTTTTCTTGCGCAACAATTGTGACTGTGTGTCCTTTAAATGTTGCGATACCACCAATAATGGAAAGATCATCTTTAAATTGTCGGTCTCCATGTAATTCTAAAAAATCTGGAAACAACTTTTTGATGACACTTCTAGAAGTAAGTCTTTTAAGATGTCTAGCAATTTTTAATTGATCATAAGCTGTCATAAAGCACCTTCTGATGAAATTTCAATAATTGAAACAGTGTTTTTCTAATATCTTGTCTGTGTAAAACAATATCGACTTGACCACTTTGTTGTTGAAACTCCGCTGTTTGAAAACCTTCAGGAAGTTCTTCTCTAATGGTTTGTTTGATGACGCGTGGTCCTGCAAATCCAATTAGTGAAGACATTTCAGCAATATGGTAATCTCCTAACGATGCAAAACTAGCAGCAACACCACCTGTAGTAGGATGAGTCATAACGCTGATGAAAAGTCCACCCATGTCGTCATTTCTTTTTAACGCAGCAGATGTTTTTGCCATTTGCATTAAAGATAAAATCCCTTCTTGCATGCGTGCACCACCTGAAGCTGAAAAAATGATTAAAGGCATATTTTCTTTTGTTGCAAATTCAATCAAACGTGTCACTTTCTCTCCTACAACAGACCCCATCGATCCCATCATAAAGTGACTATCTAATATTCCAATGGCACATGGATAACCAACAATGGATGCTTTTCCACATACAAATGCTTCATTGATTTGTGCTGTTTTTTGTGCTTGTATGAGTTTTTCTTCATACCCTGGCATGTGCAAAGGATTGGTTGATAAAATGTTTTGAAACATTGCTTCGAAACTTCCTTCATCGACCGTATATTCTAAACGTGTTTTTGAATCAATTCTAAAATGATTTTGACATACTGGACATACATGTTGATTTTTTTTAAGTACTTTTTCATAGAGTGCTGCTTGGCAATTTGAACATTGAACAAAAACCCCTTCCGGTATATCCACTGGGGTTTTAAGATTTAAATCCATTCTTTTTTTCGTTGCAGCTTCTAATTGCTTTTTATGAACATCTAAAAAGTTCATGCTTTATCACCTGTAAGTAAATATCTAAAACGTTCAAAAAAACTCGTATCATATTTTCCAGCATTAAAATCTTTGTTATGCATGAGTACATACAAATATTCAATATTTGTATCAATACCTTCAATTGCAAATTCTCTCAGTGCAATTTGCATTTTTTTAATGGCTTCTTCTCTTGTTTTTCCGTGAACGATGAGTTTTGCAATCATAGAATCAAAATAAGGAGGAATCTGATAACCAGCATATAAATGTGTATCCACTCGAATTCCTAGTCCCCCAGGTAAACTGATGTTTTTAATTAAACCAGGTGATGGTCTAAAATCTAGTTTTGGATTTTCTGCAAGAATTCTACATTCGATCGCATGTCCATTGACTCTTAGATCGGTTTGTTTAAAGGATAATGGTTTACCCATCGCAACAAGTAATTGTTCTTTAACTAAATCCACACCCGTAATCATTTCAGTCACTGGATGTTCTACTTGAATACGCGTATTCATTTCGATGAAGTAAAAGTTTTCTTTATCATCTACTAAAAATTCAAGTGTACCAGCATTCACATAATTAATATTCTTCGCAAGTTTTATGGCAGCATTGTTTAATTTTTTTCTTGTTAATTCTGAAATAATTGGAGAAGTCGCCTCTTCCACCATCTTTTGATGACGTCTTTGAAGTGAGCAATCACGTTCAAATAATGATACGACATGACCATGTGTATCTGCAATTACTTGTATTTCAATATGTCTTGGAGACGCAATATATCTTTCCATATATAAACGGCTATCACCAAATGAAGCGGATGCTTCTAATTGAACTTTTTCGAATGCATTTTTTACATCAGTATCATTATGACAAATACGCATCCCGCGTCCACCGCCACCAGATACTGCTTTAATAATAATAGGAAATCCTATTTTATTCGCCCATTCGATGGCTTTTTCAACATTTTCAATATCACCATCACTACCTTCAATGATAGGTACACCCGCTTGTTTAGCCATCCTTCTAGCATTTGCTTTATCACCCATTGCAGTAATCGTTTCTGATTTAGGCCCAACAAATTGAATGGCACAATCTTCTACCATGGATGCAAAATCAGCATTTTCAGATAAAAA
>DNNX01000038.1 GCA_003497445.1 Acholeplasmataceae bacterium
ATACCAACTTTTACGATATCAGCACCACGTAAAATAAGTTCTTGCGTCATATCTGCAGTCACAACATTCCCAGCAATAATGACATGTTTTGGGTATTTTTTTCTTACTTTTTCAACAAAATCACCAAAAACTTCACTATAACCATTGGCAACATCAATACAAATAAATTTAATCGCTTTGTATTTTTTTAAAATCGCATCTATACGATCTAAATCATATTGTGATGTCCCAGTTGAAATCGCAAAATGACGAAAATCTAATTGTGTATTGAGTCCTTCAAAATCTTCTAAGTTATAACTTTTTACAAGTGTTGTAAAAAGTTGATGCTTTTGAAGTGCAAGTGCCATTTCAAGGGATCCAACACCATCCATGTTCGCAGCCATAATCGGAATACCTTTATAAGTATGTTGACTATGCTTAAAGATATAACGTCTTTCAAGTGACACTTCTTTTCTACTTGCAAGTGTCGATCTTTTTGGTCTAAATAATACATCTGAAAAATCTAATTTTAAATCATTTTCGATACGCATCTTCTAACTCCCACAATCTGGATTTGATATAGCTATAAACTGGTAGAATGTTTTGGATTTTTTTTATGTGCTGTTTAAATGTTTTCTCTTTAATTTGAAATTGATTTACAATCATCACATCTTCTATTTTACACACAAACATCGCATTTTGTCCATTAAATATGATTTCAATATTTTCTAATAGTGGACATCGTTCCATATGATCGAAAAATTCAAGCATTATTGAATCTTTTTTTGAAACATCATACACATAATGATGATGATACTTCAATAACGATGTTTCACTTTCGATATGTTGATTCGTATATTTCATTATTGGAAGATAAGTAGGCAATGAAAAAAGAATTTTTAATATCGGTTTACGTTGGTGTACACTTGTAAATGTCATGAATTGAATATGTTCTTTTTCATGAGACAAACAGGCAATTGAATCATATAATTCTTCTTGTGGTATCCATTTAATTGGTTTTGTTTGCCATTTGAATGGCATGGATAAAATTTGTGAAAGCATTTCTGGATAAAATATTTGATAAAAAAGTGATTGTTTCCTTTGTTTAAAATGTTGTTTTTCTATTTGGATTTTTTTATCTAACCAAACAATAAGAAATAAAACAACAATTAATCCAATCGTAAACCATACGATATATACTTTAAGATAGATCATCACCATTACAGCTGTAATCCAAAAGATTAAACTCATTATATACATCCATTTAAATGGTGATTTTTTTTGTGTGATTGCTGAAACATACAATGATTTTAAATAATCAGTCATGAAAAACCTCAATCGTATATGTTGGTACAATAAAGCATTTTTTATGCGTATCCTCTATTTTGGCATATTGAAAATTGAATTGTTTCAACATATAAGTTTTATCTGCATCGCATAGAGAAGACTCAATAGCGTATGCACCTTTTCCAAATGATAAGGCATCAATGATCTCTGCATCTAGATAAACATTCTCACAATCAATGATTTTTACGTCTTTATCATGAAATCTTTGAGGTATCTTTAACAACATTGAAACAATCATGTAAGCAAGAAATAGAATCATGACAATCAATCCAATAAGCAAATACACTATATCAATGGAAGTGTATATGACGGCAAGTATATATAGAGAGAGCATACTGAGCGTCATCAATATGATGGTAAACATAGTGTATATGTATGTTTTTTTTAATTGTCTTAATAGCAATTTATCCTCTCCTTTGATACGATAGAAATATGACAATAACATCGAAACATCCTTACGTATTATCATTACTTGATAAAGATCCAAATTTACATACTTTATTTGAAACTGTGAAAGAAACCACCATCCCTTTTGATAATGATGGATTTCATTTTTTGATTTTCACAATTACTGGTCAACAATTATCTGCCAATGTTGCATATATTATTTTTAATCGCATTAAAGCTTTAATACACACATTGACACCAACATCATTTTTAAAATTGTCGGATCAACAACTTAGAGATGTTGGACTATCATTTCGTAAAATTGAAACCATGAAAGCAGTTGCACAATATTGTATTAAAAACAATTTTAATTTTAACACATTTTTAGATAAAAAAAAGATGGCATCATTGATAAACATTAAAGGGATTGGACATTGGACATTGGATATGTATGAAATGTTTGTTCATAAAAACTTAGATCATTTTTCCTATCTGGACTTAGGATTGGTTGAGGCAATCAAACATCTGTATCCAAAACCTCTTCAAACAATCGACGATATTAAAAAAGTGACCAAACGGTGGTCACCTTATCAAAGTATTGTTGCACATTTTTTATGGGAGTATTGGGATATGCATCACAAGGGAAAACGTAACGATTGATATCGCATTTTTTTACCTATCGTCATTCCATCATAACTTCTATTTTGACAGTATGCATGTAACTCAAAATCTTCTTTAAGTATTTGATCCATTAATTGAAGCATATCTTTTTTTGCTTCTAAAAACATATCAATCACACCACTTTTATGGGACGTATTATCTTCGGGGTGTACCCATGATTGATGATTAAGATTAAGGACATCAATCTTTTTTTCTTTTTTACTTAAACGTCTTGGATGAGACGCTGCAAATGCATGTGCATTGGAACCTAAAAATAATTTTAGTAATGTTCTTTTTAAGCCTATCTTATCATAGACTGTGTGATAAATAGCAACCATATCTTCTTTTGCATTCATAAAATCATCTTTGAAAATAACATTTGGATATGTCTCTTGATATAAAGATTGAATGACTTCTGTATGAAATCTTGAAGTATTGATATTTTTCTTTGGATGAAGTTTTTTTGAGGATACAGACATGTATGATTTGATTTCTATATCGATAAGCGTTTCACAATAAGAATGATATACATTGTATGGATGACTTAAATTGCCTTCATCATCAAATCCAGATATTGAAAAAACATACGCATGTACATGTCGATCTAATACATAATGCATGAGTGCACCAAGTGCATAGTATTTTCTCACTTTCTGATCTTTATTTGACTTAGTAAATGCATGTTTAAGTAATTGACTCAGATTTTTGGCAGGGTCTTCATGGTGTAGATAACTCCCAATTTTTTGAACACGTGTGGCTTCATCTCTTTTTTTAAATGGATGCATTCCATAAAAGAAAAATGGATCTGGACCTTGTGTTGCTAACATCATCACTTTAAACATATCTTTGTTGATATCTTTAAAAAATGCATGTTCTTTCATTATTTCTTGTGCGAATATTTGATGGGTCATTGTTGCTGGCATATTACCCTCATTTCTTATTAGGTATTATAGCATAAAAAAGAGACCAAAATCCGGTCTCTTTTAAATTTATGCAATCGCTTCGATAATATCACTTTTTGTAATATCCCCTTTAAATCTTCCTTTGTTATCAACAACTGGAAGACTTTTGAAATCATCTTGAAATTCTTTTAATATATCTTTTAAGTATTGATTTCTTTGAATTGGTGTGATTGTTTTGATCAATTTAGAAATATCGTTACTTTTAGTATGAAGATCTTCTCTTAACACATATCCAACAAATTGATTTTCATCATCTTTAATATAAGTAAATGATAGATCATGTTTGTCTAAATAGGCAATCACATCTTCTTTCGTTGCATGATTTAAAGGCACATCCTCAAAGTGATTATAGACACTTTTCGCACGTAATATTTGTGTTTTATCAACGTCTTGAATGAAATTTTTCACATAGTCATTGGCTGGATGAGAGAAAAATGATTGTGGCGTACCTAATTGTACGATTTGGCCATCTTTCATAAGTGCAATTCGGTCTCCCATCTTAAACGCTTCATTCATATCGTGTGTAATGAATACAATCGTTCTGTTCATGTTGTCTTCTAATGATAACAGCTCATTTTGCATATCACGACGAATGAGCGGGTCTAAGGCACTGTAAGGCTCATCCATAAGTAATATCTCTGGATTGGTCACAAGGGCACGTGCAAGTCCAACACGTTGTTTCATCCCACCGGATAATTGATGAGGTTTTTTATCTTCCCATCCTTTGAGTCCAACCGATTCAATGGCTTCCATTGCTTTTGCTTTTCTTTCCTCTTCATCAATATGTTGAACTTCAAGTCCAAATGCTACATTATTAATCACGGTACGATGGGAAAGTAATCCAAAATGTTGAAAAACCATCGCAATTTTACTTCTTCTAAATGCGCGTAATTGATCTTGATCAAATGCAGTAATATCTTCTCCATCAATTTCAATCGACCCCATCGATGGTTTGTTAAGCAAATTTAAACAACGAATCAAGGTTGATTTTCCAGATCCAGATAAACCCACAATCACAAACAATTCACCTTTGTTAATCGATAAGTTAATATCATGAATGGCAATTGTTGCTTTTGAAGAAGCTTTCACTTCTTCTAAGGACATCCCAGATGCAAACTTTTCTTTCACTACTTCACGTTGATTTGGAGTTCCAAAAATCATACTGACATTTTTAATATCAATGATGCTCATAATCATGCTTTCCTTTCTAAGCTTCCAACGAAGCCTTGAAGTAATCTGTCAAGTACGATGGCAAGGAAGACAATGGCAAGTCCAGCTTGAATACCATCTCCTATTTTTAAGCTATTGATTGCAACAAGTACTTCATTGCCTATCCCTTTGGCACCGATCATAGAGGAAATAACAACCATTGCCATCGCCATCATCGTGGTTTGATTGACACCCGTCATGATTGTCGGCAAAGATTGCGGAATTTCAATTTTGAATAACATTTGTCTTGGTGTGGATCCAAACGATATACCCGCTTCTATGACTTCTTTATTGACAGTTCTAATGCCTAGGTACGTCAAACGAATCAAAGGTGGTACCGCATAAATGGTTGTTGCAAAAACAGCTGGTACGTTCCCTAAACCAAATAGCATTACAGCTGGAATGAGATAGACAAAAGATGGCATTGTTTGCATTCCGTCTAATATCGGTTTTAATATCGATTCCACACGTTTAGATTTCGCCATGAGAATACCCATAGGTAAACCGATGAGCACAGAAACAAGTACTGAAATCAATACAATAACGAGTGTATATATCATTTCGTCCCATAATCCAAAAACACCAATAAGTAGCATCATAGATGATAATACAAATGCTGTTTTTAAATTGTAAAGTTTAAATGCCAAATAAAATACTAAACCCACATAGACAAACCACGGGACAAAACTCATGATATCTTCTGTTGAATTGAAAAGTAATTTCACAAAATCACTGATCGCATCAAATAAAAATTCTAAGTTTTGAATGATCCAACCAAAAATGGCATCAAATAATTTGGCAACATCAAATTCTAAAAATTCTGGAAAACTAAACATAAATCCTCTTTTCATAAAATATGACACCACGAGTGGTGCCATATATAATTGTTATTTACATTGCATCCAAGGCTGCTTTTACTTTTTCGTACACGCCTGGATTATCAGATAAAACTGTTTGTAACCATGCATCATTTTGTTGTAAGAACCAAATGGCTGCTTCTTCAGCTGTTGCTTCGTTTTCTTCCATATAGCCTAATCCTTGATTCGTTAATGCAGAAGATGTTTTATAATTAGAGAAGAAAGTACTTACTTCTGGGAAATCTTCTGTGAAACCTGGACGAGAAACAACATTGACATCCACTGTAGGGAATGCACCTCTACCAACTGCAAAATCTTCCGGACTATATGGACTATCTTCAAGGAGTCTTAAGTCGTAAAGACCCATAAGTGATGTTGGTTCCCAGTAATAACTTACAATTGGATCATTTGATTCAAATGCACCAGCGATTTGCGCTGCTAATGCGGCACTAGAATTAATCATTTCAAAATTATAAACATCTAAACCATATTCTGGTAATTCCATTTTTTTCTCTAAAAATGCAGTTGCTGACCAACTTGATGGTCCACCATAAATAACACCTTTAGATGCATCATTTGGATCTTCAAATAACGCGACAACTTCTGCTTTTGTTAAATCCGACACTTTTGTGATTGGTGCGGATAATCCAAAGTCAGCATAATTATCTTGTAAGTAACCAGGCACATAAAGTCCTTGAGTATTATCATCATAATTCGTAGATAATTCTACATAGTTACCTGCAGCAATATCATCTCCATAAGTAGGCACATTGTCACTCCATAATTCTAACGAGATATCAATATCACCATTCGGTAATGTTGCAATCATAACTGCAGTTTCTGTTGGTTGTGTTTCAACAGTCACGTCAAATCCATTTTCTAAGATAAACCCTGCAACTCTATTGTGGAAAATGCTGCTTGCCCATGAAGCTTCCCCTAAAATTACTTTATTTCCTTCATCTGTCTCACATGAAGCGAGCACAAACAGACCTAAAATAGATCTTAGTTTATTATCATTTTAGATAAAATTTTCATATATATATTTCTCCTTTTTTTGTTTTTATATTTCTATTGTAGCACTCACAAGGCTATTTGTCAAAAATACAACAGAATATAACCGCTTACATCGTTAAATTAATATGTAAATTTTTTGTAAATTTAGTATTCAATTTTAGACTATAATTTATGGACTATTGACCATTATATAAGTCATAACGCATTGACACAATAATTGCATGATCTAAGAGAAAATCGAATACCACAATTTTATATATTTGAGCTGATATAATTTTATCATTTGTAAGAAAACAATAAAGCGTTTATAATAGCCTTATTAAAATAAAAGGAGAATTACATGAAAAAAATATTATCATTAGTTGTTTTATTAACTTCATTTTTCGTACTTGCAAGTTGTGAAGCTGAAGGTCCTTTGAGAGTTGCAATGGATTTACGTTATCCACCATTTGAAACTGTAGACGACTTAAATAACCCAGAAGGTATTTCTGTAGATATTGCACTTGCGTTTGGCGAATTTATTGGCCGTGAAGTGGAAATTGTGAATACTGCGTTTGGATCTATCATTCCTGCTCTTCAAGCTGGAGAGGTTGATATCGCGATTGCATCGATGAGTATCACAGATGCAAGAGATGAGGTTGTCGATTTCTCTAACCCTTACTTCTACTTCAAAATTATTACCTTGGTCAATAAAGATTTTGCAGCAGCAAACAATATAAATGAAGATTCCTCCATTGAAGATTTAAGAAACAGTGGTGGATCATTCACTGGTATTGCCAATCAAGTATCAGTAAGTATTCCGGCATCTTATGGTATTAGCGTATTAGAAGCTGCTGATTTAGCGACAGCAGTGGAAAATGTTGTTCAAGGAACAGCAGATATATTACTCATGAGCGCGAATCCAGTGGTTCAAGCATACGCTGCAAATCCAGATAAAACAATGGTTGTATGGTCACCGTGGGTATCATCACCAATCGGTATGGCTGTTAATGAAGGTAATGCTGAATTGCAAGCACTTGCAAATGATTTCATTGCGACATTTACAGAACCAGGTGGCATTTACGAAACATTGAGTGCTAAATACGATAATATGATCAAAACAACTTTAGGACGTTTTGGATTAGAATTTTATATTAACGAAAATTAATTTAGTGGCGGCAATAGCCGCCTCTATTTTTTAAAGGATACCACATGAATAATCAACCACTTACACCAAAAAAATCCATCAATTTACCAAATGTTATTAGCTATGTCTTAGTATTTTTATCAATATTTCTTTTTATATGGTTTGTCGCGACACGACGTACATCTGACTTTAAACTTTATCTTATAACAGATAATTACGGTGAACTTATATGGAATGGATTCGTGAACACAATATGGATTTCTATTGTAGCATTACTAGGATCTGTCATCATTGGTTTTATCTTTTATTTATTTTCAATAACGAAAGATAAGTATGTTGGTGCTTATTTAAGAGCATTCACATCTGTATTTACTGAAATTATTTATGGTACACCACTGCTTGTCATGGTGGTGATTTCTGCATTTGTAATTGGACCAGCATTTGGTATTTTCAGTAGAAATATTACTGGTCTTTTAGGACTCATCATTTATATTTCCCCATATATGAAAAATGTTTTTCAAGCAGCATTTTCATCTGTTGGAAATGATCAGTATATGGCCATGGATTTGTTTGGATTTACACCTTATCAAAGATATCGTTATATTATTATTCCACAAGTGATTCGAATATTAATGCCACCTATGATGAATAATTTTTCTTTAATCATCAAAGGTAGTGCACTGTTATATGTCCTTTCATTTAATGAACTGTATTATTCAATTGTCATTGCACAATCAAAAACATTCGCATTTGTCGAAGGATATTTACTCATGTGGGGCTTATATTTACTCATTACGATTCCACTTTCTCAACTTACAAAATTACTTGAAAGGAAATGGAGTCTATGAAAATTGATATTAGGAATGTCACACACAATTATGATGTTGAAGTACTACATGATCTAACATTTAAACTAGATGGTTATACGTCTGTTGCTATTATTGGGATTTCCGGTTCTGGGAAATCAACATTACTGAGACTCATGTCTGGTTTAGAAACACCAACAAATGGGGATATTTATATTGATGACCAACATGTTTTAGAACCTGATTATAAAAAACATATTGGATTTATTTTTCAACACCATAACTTATTCCCGCATTTATCTTTGGAAGAAAATATTACTTTAGTCTTAGAAAAAACAAGAGGGATTGATCCTGTTAAAGCCAAAGAAACAGCACATAAATATTTATCACTTCTTCACCTAGAAGATCAAGTCTATAAGAAACCAAAAAATGTTTCTGGTGGTCAAGCGCAACGCGCTTCGATTGCCCGTGCATTGTCTGTGAACCCATCCACAATATTTATGGATGAACCTACTGCTTCTTTAGATCCTATTTTGACATTTGAAGTGTTATCAGCTGTTCAAGAATTACGTGGACTTGGAAAAAACTTTGTCTTTGTTACACATGTCTTAAGTTTTGTGAGAGATTTTGCAGATTATGTCATTTTCATGCATGATGGTAAAATCACCGAACATGGCACACCTGAGATACTAGATCACCCAAAAAATCAAGCATTCAAAGACTTCATGATGAAAGTAAAATAAAAGGACATGAATTCATGTCCTTTTTTTATGCATTCGTAATTTTCGGTTTGACAAGTAAGAAATACATCACAATCCCTGATAATAAGCCACCAATATGACCATAAAAACTGACTTGCGGAAAAATAAATGTGAGCGCGACATTAATAAATGTCAAGCTTCTTATCGATCTAACAAAGTAAGGATTAAAATAATAAGGTTTTAAATACGTCATAATGAATAATGCCCCAATGATACCAAATATCGCACCTGATGCACCTACAGTGACAACATTAGGATTACCTAATGCATAGACTGCAAAACTCGCAAGCAAACCTGTCACTAAATAAAAAGTAAGAAATAACCATTTCGATAATATTCTCTCTAATAAGGCGCCTAAATAAAATAAGACATACATATTGAAAAACACATGCAGTAGCGATCCATGTAAAAACATCGAAGTTAATAGACGATACCATTCATTGTTTATACTAATAAAAGGTGGATATATCGCACCCCATTCGACTAAATTGACTAAATTATCAAATCCACCTGTAAATAATACAACCAATGACATCATGACATTAATGAGAATAATGAGAGATGTTATCGGATGTTTTTCATAATAATTTGTAATCATATAATGATTATAACAAAAAAAGACATTTCAATTAAGAAATGTCTTTTATATTTATTCTAAATTTTTTTTAGGATTGACAAATAGAAATAAAATGGTTCCTATTAAGAGTGGTCCATATAATACGAGTACTGCTAAATTTGTACCCCATGACGTGATGACAAGTCCTAATAAAAATGGACTGATAATCCCACTAAATTTTCCAAAAACGCTAAAGAATCCAAAAAATTCATTCGATTTTTCTTTCGGTAACATTTTTGCAAAATAACTTCTAGAAATGGATTGAATCCCACCTTGAGCTGTCCCCACGAGAAGTCCCACTACCCACATTAAATACGTTGTTTCAGCAGTAATAAAATGCGTGATACCAATGGTAATTGCATACACAACAATTCCCCAAAAAATCATGATTTTACCACCATGTTTTGTCGCTAATTTACCATAGATGATGGCTGACGGAAACGCTACAATTTGTACTAAAACAACAACCCCTAACAGCGTTGTAACACCGACACCTAAATCAGATCCAATGGTTGTTGCTAGACGTATGACTGTATTCACAACATCGATATAAAATAAGTATGCAAGCATGAAAATGAAGATCATTTTATATTGTTTAATGTCTTTAAAAGTGTTAAATAAACGTTGATAGCTTCTTCTTATCGGTTTATCTTCATGTTCAAGTTCATAGACTTGGTTCACATCTTTTAAAATTGGTTGAGAATAGACATACCACCATACGATTGCAACAACAAATGCAAAACTTACAGATAATTGTTCAAAACTTTCACTTATGAACCCCAAAGTAACAAGTGCATAAGGAATAATGGCAACTGTAAATGGAATCATTGATCCAATATATCCCCAAGCATAACCTGCAGAGGATACTTCATCCATTCTCGACTCATCTGTGACATCT
The DNA here is from genome assembly GCA_003497445.1 of Acholeplasmataceae bacterium. GTDB lineage: Bacteria > Bacillota_I > Bacilli_A > Acholeplasmatales > Acholeplasmataceae > UBA8290. The sequence continues at coordinate 10,623 of DNNX01000038.1, forward strand.
ACTAAAAATGCATCATAGACAACATTTGACATATTATAGCCAATCGAAGAAATAATAAATACAATAATTAATACGAGAGGACTTAATCCAGGAATTGCTAAAAACAATCCTCCTAGTACACCCAAAGTAAAAAAGATCTTGAAAAACTTTTTCTTATTACCTTTATAGTCAGATAATGAGCCAATAATTGGTGCTAGAATCGCATCAGTTAATGCAATCCCTGCAGTTACAAAAGCAAATATTTGCGAACGATTTGAAATATTCGCTGCAATTGATTGATAATATATTGGAAATAATACTGTAATGATTGTGAGAATGTAGGCTGAATTCGCAACATCATATAAAATCCAGCTACGCTCTAATTTTGAAAAGTTCGGTAATTTAAACATATTGATACCTCTTGTTTTTTTCTATTGTATAACAATTTTTATAAATTGAAACGTTTTCAGTAGATAATTTACATATTTTTTATAGACATTTCCATCTATCATTTTACAAATAAAAAAATAGTGCTATAATAAATCTGGTAAAAACGTGAGAAGGTGACAATTTGCAAGATTCTATAACCAAAGAGGTTATTGCACTCGATAAAAAACTTCGAGAAAAAATTGAACTCTTAGAATTAGAAAAGCAACATTTAGATCAAACGATCGAAAAAGAAACAAAAAAACTTATTGAAAATTTTCAAATAGAACTTAAAAAACTCATCGAAGAAACAAACAAAAAAAATCAAGTTTTTTTCAAAGAAAAAGAGCAAATCGTAAAACAAGACTTTGAATCTCGATTAGCTTCCATTAAAAAACAATTCGATACAAATAAAGATGCTTGGTTAGAAGGCATTTTTAATGCTTGTATTGCATTTGAGGAAGACACCAATTGAGCACTGCAAATAATGTCATCATCGCCAAATCTAAGGCAATGTATGGTCTTTTTTTAAAAAGTGATGACTATGAGAAAATGATTAAAATGTCTGCAGTATCGGATATTGTTGGCTATTTAAAAAAACATCCTTTTTATGAGGCAATACTTAAAGATATTAACGAAAAGGCAGTACACCGTGGTCAACTTGAACTCTTAATTAGAAAAAATAATTTTGATCGCATATTAAAATTGATCCATAGTGTATATTCTAAAGATAAGTCTTATTATCAACTTTCCGTTGTAAAACAGGAAAGTGACCTTATTCTAAGTGTGTTAAGAACGATCATTAATAATGATGATCTTGAGTCAATTAAAGGTAAAGTGCCCTTCTTCTTTGATGTACACACCGATATTGACTTAACTAAATTGATGTCATCTGAGACATTTGATGAACTGATTGAATCTCTTAAAGATTCAGACTATTATAATATCCTCAAGACCTATTATGTAAAAGACATCAATCTTATTCGTTATCTTGATATTGAATACAAACTCGATATGTACTATTTCGATCAAGCATTCAAACGCATTGATGAAAATTATAAGGGATCTTTGGAGAAAGACTTGAAAGATTTATTTTACACAAGAATTGAACTTCAAAATTTAACTAAGATTTATCGTTTAAAGAAATTTTATCAGTCTGATCCACTCACAATCAAAAATTTATTAGTGTTAAAACATTCTCGTATTAAAGAAAAAAAACTTGAAGAAATCATTCAATTAAAAGATCCAAATGACATCTTAAATTATTTGACACATTCAGATTTTAAATATTATAAAAATGATCAAGATTTTATTTACATTGAATATTATGCCGGTAAAATCAGGTATGATCTTGCGAGAAAATTTATGTATTTTGCAACAGATGTACCGAAAGTCTTTACAGCATTTCTCACCTTACTTGAGATACAAAATGATAATCTCACAAATATCATTGAAGGTATTCGATATCAAGTGAGCGATGTTGAAATGCAACAAATGCTCATTTATACTTAGGAGAGTTTATGGGAATATCCACCATAAAATTAATCGATATCACAGCGAATCAAGACAAACTTGATGACATCCTCACACAATTAATTGAAACTGAACATATTCATCCAGTTCTTGCAAGTGAAATTATTGAAAAAGTGCATGGCTCTACTTCTTTTGTGTCAGAAAATCCATGTCAAGCACTCTTACAAGATTTAAAAGATATTGAGACAAAATTTAATATTAACCTGACCAATGTTGAACAACGTAACTATGATATTGACTTCGATGAAATGTATGACTACATGCAAAATTTAAAACATCAATTGAACGAGGAAATTCAACGTATAAAAGCGTTAGAAAAAGATATTTCTGAATATCAAGATGCACTCATTCAAGTCAATCACTTGAAAGCACTTGATCTTCCATTAGATGACTTATTTGCAGCCGAATACGTAACATTCAGATTTGGTCGATTACCAAATGATAGTGTGCCAAAGTTACGTTTCTTTCAATCAAAAGCATTTGTATTCCAATCATTTGAAACGGATAATAATTATGCTTGGTGTATGTACTACACCACAGATGAATTTAAGCGGGAAGTTGACAATATCTTTTCATCATTATTCTTTGAACGTATATTCATTCCAGATTTTGTTCATGGAAGACCTTTAGAAGCAATAGAAAATTTAGAAGCAAAAATTAAAACCGCACAACTTGAAATACAATCCTATCATCAAGAAATGGATGAAATCGCGGGTACATGTACGAATAAATTATCATGTATTAAAGGTGAATTACTCTACTTAAATCGTTTATTTGAAGCCAAAAAGTATGTTGTTGGTTTGGGAGATAAAATTTCCATTTCTTTATTTGTCGAAGATCACCATGCACCAGATGTCAAATCATTATTTGAAGCTATCGATGATGTTGAAGTTGAGATCAATGATGCAGATACAGACAAACGTATTCAACCACCAACAAAACTTAAAAATGGTTGGTTTGCAAAACCATTTGGATTGTTTGTTGAAATGTATGGTTTACCAAGTTATCATGACATTGATCCTACCCCATTTGTTGCCTGGAGTTACGCCATTTTATTTGGACTTATGTTTGGTGATTTAGGTCAAGGGATTGTCTTAGCTTTATTAGGGTATTTACTCTACAAGAAAAAAGGCAGCATACTTGGTGCCATTGGTGTTAGAATTGGTATCACATCTGCTATATTTGGATTTTTATATGGATCGCTTTTTGGTAACGAAGAAATATTAATTCCAGTGTTTCAAAATGTCTTTGGTTTAATTGATAAACCAATCCATGTCATGGATGCTGACTTCACGATGACACTTCTTATTTCAGCAATTGGCATTGGGGTCTTCTTAATTGTCGTTGCCATGTTACTTAGCATTTACATTAAGTTTAAGAAGAAAAATTATGTTGATATGTTCATGTCACATAACGGTGTTGCAGGTCTTATATTATATACGTATTTTCTGACAGCTTTGGCACTATCCATGGGTTTTCAAATCAACATTTTAACACCAGTGTTTACGTTACCATTCATTGGTATCCCACTAGTTCTTATCCTTATGAAAGAATCTGTAGAAAGAAAGTCACACGGTGAGAAAATGTTTCCAAATGGTTTTGGAGGATTCTTTGTAGAAGGATTCTTTGAACTCTTTGAAATTTTATTATCCTATGTAACGAATACCATGTCATTTCTTCGTGTTGGTGGATTCATCTTATCCCACGCAGGCATGATGCTTGTAGTGATGTCACTGATGGAAATGGTGGGAGGAACTGGTAGTATCTTCGTGCTCATTTTTGGAAACATCTTTGTCATGGCACTTGAAGGGATGATTGTAGGAATTCAAGTATTAAGATTGCAGTTTTATGAATTATTCTCAAGATATTATCAAGGGGATGGCATTGCTTTCACCCCCTTACAAATAAAATAACGGAGGGCTATATGCTTACATTTATCGATTTTATATTACCATTAGTTTTAATCATTTTAATTATTGTGCCATTAATAAAGGTGTTTAATGGGAAACACCAAAAAGCAACTGTGAAACGTGCATTATCTAAACATGTTGTTGGATTTTTCACAGTGGTTGCACTCATTTTTGTCGTGCAACTTTTTGTAAAACCTCAACTTTTAGGAGCTGAAGAGGTTACACCAGCAACAGATTTACTGACAGGAACTCTTGCACAAGGTTTAGGATTTATTAGTGCCGCGCTTGCCACAGGACTTTCAGCATTAGGTGCTGGGATTGCCGTTGCGGCAGCCGCCCCCGCAGCGATTGGGGCGTTCTCTGAAAAAGAAAAAAACTTTGGTAAATCTCTCATTTTTGTTGCACTTGGTGGAGGGGTTGCGATTTATTGGCTTCTTTTTTCCAT
>DNNX01000045.1 GCA_003497445.1 Acholeplasmataceae bacterium
GCCAGTAGAAGACATGCAAAAAGAGAAGAAAGAATTATTTTTTGAGTTAGTGGTATTACAAATAATATTCAAAATAACATTTCGAATATTAATCTTTGTATCTGTTACGGTAATAATACTTGGGTTAGTATTTGTAACTTATGCACTCATTAGTTATTTAAGTAATAATGCCACATTGAATATGATCAATGATCAAATCAATAAGATTGAATTTTTAGATAAAGGACTTATTGATTTTGTATTTGATTTGTTTAGAAGAATTGGAGTATAAAATAAAGGAATACGTTTTGTACTATGTCTGAAAATATTAAAATAACACCAATGATACAACAATATCTTGATATTAAAGAAGACTACGCTGATGCGATAGTCTTTTTTAGACTCGGTGATTTTTATGAAATGTTTTTTGATGATGCTAAAATTGCGTCACAAGTTTTAGATATCACATTAACTTCAAGACATAAAGAATCCAATATTCCAATGTGTGGGATTCCATTTCATGCATCTGTTTTATATATTCAAAAGCTAATTAAGGAAGGATTCAGTGTTGCAATTGCAGAACAAGTAACAGAACCCGGAAAAGGCTTAATAGAAAGAAAAGTAACACGTCTTATCACACCTGGAACGGTGTTAGAAGGGGAGTTACTTGAGCCATCAGTAAATAATTATATTGCTGGACTTTCAGTGACTGAAACACAGGTTGGTCTAAGTTTTTTTGATATGTCGACAGGTCAAGGTCAAACTTATGACTGCCAATCTTTAAGCAATGCATTAAATTTAATGTCATCGTTTGATGTAAAAGAAATCGTTATGAATATTGAACTTGATGTGATCAAACATATTAGAAAAAAAGTATTGAAAATACCAAAGACTTATCAAAGACAAGCAAGTCAACATGTTGATGGCCATTTAAAAGAAAGCATCCATTTGATTTTATTCTATGTTGAAGATACACAGCAACATCCAGTTGAACATGTATTACCATTTGAAGTTAAACGAATACAAGAAAATATGCATGTTGAATCGCATGTTATTGCACATTTAGATATTTTTCACCCAGAAAAAAAACAATCACTGATGTATTATTTGAATCAAACACAAACATCTATGGGTAGTCGCTTACTCAATGAAATTTTAAAAACACCTAGTAAAAATCTTGATCAAATTCAGACGCGTTTAAATGATATAGAAACACTTATGAATCAACCTAAATTATTATTTATCCATGAAGCATTTTCTTCTGTATATGATGTGTATCGATTACTACAGCGATTCATGTATCATAGGGCTAATCCAAAAGATATTATTCAATTAAAAAAATCTCTTATTCAAATTCAACATATCTATGAATTAATGACATCCTATCAACTTTTTACAAATAAAATGGATGCATTAAAAATGGATAAGACACTAATTTCTTATTTAGATAAATCCATCGTCAACGATCCCCCAACGAATATACTAGAAGGTGGGTTCATTAAGCGTGGGTTTAATGAAACATTGGATACATATATCGATTCATTAGATTCTCAACAAGGGATTTTAGATGCATATCTCTTAGAGCTTAAAACAATCACATCGATAAAAAATATTAAAATTGGATATCAAAGACTCACAGGTTATTATATTGAAATTAGCAAAATTTATGTAGATCAATTAGAATCATTTGATTTTTTTCATCGTAAACAAACTTTGAAAAATATTGAAAGATATACAACAGATAAATTAAAAAATATTGAAACTCGATTCTTGGAAGCAGAAACTCAAAAACTTACATTAGAACAAAACTTATTTCATCAGATCGTCAGTGACATTCATACCCATTACTTTACTTTATTAGAAGCATCAAAATTGGTTGCCTATTTCGATGTTGTTTTTGGACTTGCAACATATTTTAGAAAAAACGATTATAAGAAACCAGTTTTTAATCAAAATCGTCAAATTATCTTAAAAAGTGCAAGACATCCAATCGTAGAAAAGCATACAAGGTATATTCATAATGATATACATTTAAATGATAAACATCATATGATGTTGATTACAGGTCCTAATATGAGTGGGAAGTCGACCTATATGCGTATGATTGCAATCATTGCATATATGGCACAATGTGGTTTATATGTTCCAGCTCAAGAAGCAAACTTACCCATCTATGATGCAATATTCACACGTTTAGGTGCAAGTGATGATATTTCAAATGGATTGTCAACATTTATGACAGAAATGGTTGAAACGAATCACGCGCTTCAAGTTGCAACAAAAGATAGCTTACTTTTGTTTGATGAAATAGGAAGAGGCACCTCAACGTATGATGGAATGGCGCTTGCACAAGGAATTTTAGAATATATTCATGATGATATTTCATGTCATACACTCTTTTCAACACATTATCATGAATTGACGCATTTAGAACATCATTTAAAAGGACTCGAAAATTATCATGTGGCTGCAAAAAAACAATCGAATCATATGATTTTTTTGCATACAGTAAAAAAAGGAAGAAGTGATAAATCCTATGGGGTCGCTGTTGCATCTCTCGCAAAACTTCCTTCAAAAATCATTGAGAGAAGTAAAATCATACTAAAATCTTATGAAACCATTCAGCAAAATGAAAATAGAGATTTATTTACGTATCAAGATACGAAAGAAACTGCTTCAACTTCAACTTTTATAGATGAGATCAAAGCGATTGATATTGATTCATTAACGCCTTTAGAAGCGTTAAAAGTACTTGCTGAAATTCAATCTAAATTGGAGGATGATGATGGCGAATATTAAGCTTATGTCAAATCAACTTGCAAATATGATTGCAGCAGGTGAAGTCGTTGAACAACCTCAGCATGTCATTAAAGAACTCGTTGAAAATGCAATGGATGCAAAAGCAAAACATATCACTATTGATGTGAAAGATGAAGGATTGTCTTTAATAAGAGTAGAAGATGATGGCATTGGTATGTCTGAAGAGGATTTACCATTATCCATTCAAAGACATGCCACATCAAAAGTATTCAATATCGAAGACCTTCAATCTATTCAAACGCTGGGGTTTAGAGGAGAAGCGCTCGCTGCAATTGCTTCTGTTTCAAAATTAAAAATTTTTTCTAAATCCAAAGAAACCTCTGGCAAAGTGATGGAAGTTGATTCAGGAGAAATCAAAAGTATCCATGATTATGCAATGAATCAAGGTACAATCGTTGAAATTACCCAACTTTTTTTTAATACACCGGCACGATTTAAATTTATGAAATCCTCATTTCAACAACAGAAATATATTAGACAATTATTCATGGAAATGGCGTTATCTCGTCCAACGATATCTTTTCAATTGATTGAAAATGATAAGATATACAAACAAACCTCTGGTTCTGGGGATACATTACTTTTGATTGAAGAACTTTTTGGAAAACAATATGCCACTGTCACTCAAAAAGTGACAACACAAATTGCACATACAAAGATGGAGTTGTTTTTAGGATCCCCTGACATCAATGTGTCAACAAAATCATATATGCATACGTTTGTGAATCAAAGATACGTCAAACATTATGGGATTCAAGAAAGTATTTTATCTGGATATGATGGAAGACTTATGACAAAACGGTATCCGTTTGTTTTGTGTTACATCACCATTGATCCTCAACGTATTGATATCAACATTCACCCTCAAAAGTTGCATGTAAAACTAACCAATGAATCGGTGCTTGCCTATCATATACGAGAAACCGTTGCTAACCATTTAAACTCTACGATTAGACCACTTGTAAGACCGATGCAAATAAAAGATGATCAATACAGTTCGCAAACACTTGAATTTGAAGAAAATTTAGACATTTATGAATCTAACGAAGTCAAACAAACAAAAATACCCACCATGTATTACATCGGTATGCTTGGAGGGACGTATGGTATATTTCAAAATCACGAAGGCTTATTTTTAGTCGATGCTCACGCAGCGCAAGAACGGGTAAGGTACGAATATTATCAAGACAAGTTTGATATCAAAAATGTGACCCAAATTCAAAGGATTGTGGCATTTCCATGGACACTTGATAATGAAATGATTGAAGATGCAATGAAACAAACATCATTACTCAAATCATTTCAATTTGATGTTTCTAAAGAGGGAATTCATGCCCATCCTCAACTCATCAAAGAAGTTGATCTTAATCATGCAGTTGAAATCATATTAAACGATCAAACGTTATCTATGTCACAATTCAAAGATCAGTTATCAAAAGATATGAGTTGTAAAGGCTCTATTAAAGCAAATCAACGTATTAGTCAACATGAGTTTGAACACTTAATTGCATCGCTTAACGCATGTGATGAACCTTATCATTGCCCTCATGGTAGACCCACCATCATCCAAGTCACATATCAAGACATTGAAAAAATGTTTAAAAGGATTGTTTGATGAAACAAGTGATTGTGATATGTGGCCCTACAGCCTCAGGGAAAACATCCTTAAGTATCAAACTTGCAAAACATTATCATTTAGATGTGATTAATGGCGATTCAGTTCAAATATTTAAAGGATATGATATCGGTTCTGCAAAAATCAAAAAAAAAGAAAAACAAGGCATCATCCATCATTTAATCGATATCAAAGCACCATATGATACGTATGATGTTTCTAAATTTCAAAAAGATGTGAGACACATCATTGATCAACACTCGCTGTCCATGATCGTTGGTGGCACTGGACTTTACATTAAAGCAGCACTATATGATTATCAATTTTATGAGGAAGATGATAAACCCAACATTGATTTCCCTTCTGTAGAGGACATGGCAGAAACCATTTTAAAGGCAGATCCAAACGTCACTTTGGATCTTAATAATATCAAACGTGTGAAACGCATGTATCAAAAAGTACAAATTGGTCAAAAGCCTTCAAAAAATACATTTAAAGACAAGCCTTTATTTGATATACTGACATTGTATTTAGATATACCTAGAGATGTATTAAAAGAACGATTGATTCAACGTTTAGATGATCAAATTGACCAAGGCTTTATTGAAGAAGTTCAAACACTTTCAAAGCATGGAACAGTTAAAGATGTGATAGGATATAGAGAAATAAAAGCGTATTTGGATCAAAGGATGACGCTACAAGAAGCCAAAGCAGAAATTATTAAAAAAAGTATGGCGTTTGCTAAGAGACAAAGAACTTGGTTTGTAAATCAAATGCATCCGGTGATTATTGATGGCTTATCAAAAGATATTTTAGAAAGATGCATAAAGGAGATGGATGCATGGAAAAAATAAATTTCCCCATTTATATCATAGGTATGCCTTTTTCTGGAAAATCTACGATTGCACGTATACTATCTCAAGAATTAGAGATAAAGTATGTGGATTTAGACCATGAAATTGAACAGACTTCTAAACAAAGTGTTCATCAAATATTTGCTACCAATGGAGAAGCATATTTTAGATCATTAGAAACGGAGCATCTTAAAACTTTCAGCACCTTTCAAGGAATCATTGCATGCGGTGGCGGGATTGTCTTAAATGAAACACA
>DNNX01000089.1:0-1124 GCA_003497445.1 Acholeplasmataceae bacterium
TTGATGAATTTGATTCGATGTTAATGTGACATCTGTGTGCATTCTAAGTTGCGGTGATATCACGCCTTCTTTGACTGTCGATACATGTATATTTGTATTTCCAACATCAAATAATACAATCATTTCTCAATTTCCTTTAATGTAATGACAATCGGTGTCACAATCACTGTTGCTGCAATTGCTTCTAATACGCCATTGGTTGCCATAATGCTGTAAATGAGATCCACAGCACCACCAAATGTGGTATTAAAAAACTCAGGTCTCACGAGTACGAGTGCCGATAATACCAATATGGTATGGATTAATGTTGATAATAAGGCAGTAGATGCAATAAATGCTTGTGCTTTATTTTTTCTAAGATAACCTATCGTGATAAAAATTAATAGAAGATAGAATAATCCTATTAGCACCCAAATAATGATGGGTGATAAAGATACGAGTGTGATAAGATAAGTACCAAGCGAATATAATCCAAATGATAAAATCATTGCTACAAATAATACCGAAACAAAAGGGGAAACCTTCTTTGAAATGGCGGATAATATATGAAAAATTTCATAAGCAAACCATGCGAATAAAATGCGTGGCAACACCGATATCAATGGGTTGTAAAATGCGATTTCTATCGGGCTTACAGCACGCATAAGTGCTGCAATTAATGATCCTAAACCAAAGACAAGTCCAAGTAATATAGCTTGTCTTCTAGAAACAATCATCACACCAACGAGAACTGGAATATGAATAATGGTAATCGAAATTCCAGGAAATAATGTAATAAATCCTAAATTAGGAATGAGTGACAACATGAAAATAATGGCACTTATCATAGAAACTATAATAAGTTCTTTTGTATTTTTAAACATATTTTTCTCCTTTAGGCTCTATAAGAGTCCCATGACTATTATATAAAAATATCTTTATTTCGATTCTTCTAATGCTTTAAATACACCCCAAGGATTATTATCTGGATCTGTATAAACGCGTTTACCACGATTAAGTTTGTTAATTCTTTGTATGTCTTCATCTGATAATGTAAGGCTTGCTGCTCGATAATTTTCTTCTAATCGTTTAGCATCACTTGATTTAGGGATCATAAAAATACCTTGTTGAATGCCCCATGCGAT
>DNNX01000089.1:1505-7078 GCA_003497445.1 Acholeplasmataceae bacterium
CTTTAATTTCGTGGAGGTCCATAAATGCACGTAGGGGTGCTTGATTTAATCCGGGATGTAATTCAATTTGATTGACATGTGGTTTAATGTTTGCAGTTTCAAGTAGATCTTCTAGATGTGATCGTGTGAAGTTTGAGACACCAATCGCTTTTGCATATTTATTTTCATACAACCACTCAAAAAAACGCCAAGTTTCTTGATTGACTTTTTTGTCATGATTTGGCCAATGAATCAAAAATAAATCAATATAATCTGTTTGCAAATTCTCTAATGTCTGAAAAAAAGCTTTTTTTGCATCTTCAAAAGACATGTGGTGTCGTTGTTTGGAGGTAATAAATAATCCTGATCTTGGTCTTAAAGAAGCTTTGATTGCTTCTCCAATACCAGCTTCATTCCCATACATTTGGGCTGTGTCAATATGATGATACCCTATTTTGATAGCATCAGATACAATCTCTTTTGCATCTTCATTTGAAATTAAAAATGTTCCTAACCCAATTTTTGGCATGAGTAAACCATTGGATAAACTATAAAACATCGAATTCTCCTTTTTTTAATCCTTGAATCTTATTGTGATCGAGTGTTGTTAATATTGTTTTCGTCATTTGAAAACATGCATTTAAATCTCTTTTGTCAAATATTGCAGCTGGACTATGAATGTATCGTGCAGGTAAACCAATGGTTGTTGACACAATACCTTGGTGCATATTTAATGCTTTAGCAGCATCGGTACCACCTTTGGATATGTAATATTGATAAGGAATGTTGTGTCGTTCTGCAAGCGATACGATATTCTGTTTTAAATATTCTGGCATAGTATTTCTAGGATCATACATACGGAGTAAAAATCCCTTATTTAGAGCGTTATCTGTATCACCATTCGCATCATTCATAGGCGATGCATCTAATGCAATAAAGACATCAGGCTCAATAGTATTGATAGAAGTTTCAGCACCTCTTAGTCCAACTTCTTCTTGAACGGTTGCACCAATATATAAATCATAATCAAATGTTTGGTCTTTAAGTGCTTCAATTAATTCTAAAGCAAGCCCAACACCATAACGATTATCGACAGCTTTTGCTAAAAAGCGGTGTTTAGTAAGTTGTTCAAAGCGTGGTTCAAATGTAATGCGATCACCAAGTTGGACACCTAGTTCGGATGCTTCTTCTTTAGAGGATGCACCAATATCCACTAAGATCGATTCATAGTTAACATTTTGTTGTAAATTCAGATGTGGTGGTATCGCACCGATATAGCCTTTAATGATGCCTTTTTCAGTATGAACATCATATGTTTGAGCAAGCACAATTTTTGGGTCGATACCTCCAACAGGTTGAATATTCAGTTGACCTTGATTTGTGATACCCACCACCATAAAACCAACTTCATCCATATGACCAGCTATCATAACTTTTGAATCACCAGTGCCCTTTTTAAACGCAAAAATGGAACCTAAATGGTCTTCAATCACCATATATTGTGGGAATTTAGCTATGTGTGCTTTTACGTAGTCTCTTATGTTGGATTCATCACCAGGTGTACCTGGTAACATCATAAGTGTTTTATAATGTGTCATCATATGCTCCTGCTTGAATTTTATAAATTGGACCATAAGGTCTTTTTTTTCTTTCGTATTCAGTTATGTACGCTTCTTCTTGACTATCATCATCAAAAACTATATTTTTAAATTTCGATTGCATATAAAAACTAGATTCGATATAAAGTTTTTGATGATCTGTTTTAAAAATAAGTTGACCCTCTTTTTTAAGCAATCGCCCATACATATCCAACTTTGTCGGATACGTCAGTCTTCTTTTGTGATGTTTCGCTTTTGGCCATGGATCAGAAAAATGTAAATAGATAGCCGCGATGGAATTTTTTGGTATATATTGTTCAACTAGAGCGGCATCATCCATGATAATGATTAGATTATTAAGATCTAATGCTTCTTTTTTTAAAGCGATGTAATAACATACATGACGATTCATTTCTACTGCAATACACGTCGTATTTGGATGATCGAATGCATATTGTGTGATAAAGTCACCTTTACCAGATCCTATTTCTAAAATAATATCGCCACTTAAATTAAGTGGCTTAGGTTTTATTAATACATGGTGACGCTCAAAAAATGCATCGGTTGCATGTTTGTTAAACTTTTGTCGCAATCACGATACCTTCTTTGCAAGTGATCCTTCAATCATGAAGCTTGATAATGCTTCTAATGCCTCAAAGGCATCCACACCCTCAGTTTCTATTGTAATGGTTTGTCCATGGTATATGCCAAGAGACATGAGTCCCATAATCGATTTTAAATTGATTGTTTTGTTATCCCATGTGAGATGAATTTCAGATTGAAAAGACATGGCAATATTGACGAGTTTTGTTGCAGGTCTAGCATGTAAGCCATATTCTGATATGATATAAAATGTTTGATTCATGATTTACCTCGCATGTGTTATACGTATATTATACAAAATTTTCATTAAAAATTCTATGTTTTTTTATATTATAAGCATGGCATCGCCAAAGGAGAAAAAACGGTAATCGTGATCGATTGCATATTGATAACACCCGAGCATATACGTTCTTTCGGTAAGTGCGGATACGAGCATGAGCAAGGTCGATTTAGGTAAGTGAAAATTGGTAATAAGTCCTTGTATCGCTTTAAATTGATATCCTGGATAAATAAATATAGATGTTTGAAAAGTACCAGCTTTAAATTGACCATTTTTGATATTGGACTCTAAAGCACGAAGACTGGTAGTACCGACTGCAATAATTCTTTTATTTTTTTGTTTGGCTTGATTGAGTTTTTCAACTGCATCTTCATTTATCACATAAGATTCTTTATGCATGGGATGTTCTGTAATATCATCCGTTTGGACTGGTTTAAATGTTCCAAGTCCAACGTGTAGCGTGATCTCAATAACATGAACACCGTTGTCTTTTAATTGCTTAAAAATGTCTTCAGTGAAATGTAATCCTGCTGTTGGTGCTGCACTTGATCCTAAATGTTTTGCATAAATTGTTTGATATCTTTCATCATCATTTAGTGCTTTTACATAAGGTGGTAAAGGGAGTTTCCCCAATGCTTCTAATTGTTCTATGAGAATACCTTCATAGATCAATTGATATGTTCTAATGCCGTCCTCATTCAATGCGATACATGTCATTTTAAAAATATCACTCAATTTAATTTCATCACCCAATTGTATTTTTTTAGCAGGTTTCGTCATGGCATGATACACATTAGGTTCTTTTTCGTCTAACAAGAGTATTTCGATGTGTGCTCCAGTCGATGTTTTTTTTCCAAATAATCGTGCTGGAATGACTTTTGTATTATTAATGACTAAAACATCATCTTTAGATAATAAGTTTGGTAAATCATAAAACATATAATCTTTTGGCATTGATGAAGCATTCTTGTCTACGAGGAGCAGTTTAGAATGATCTCTTTTTTCACTAGGATGTTGGGCAATTTTGTTTGGGTCTAAATGATAATCAAACAAGGATAATTTCATGTATTCAAAAATCCATCATAATATGGTCTACCCAAAATGTCATAGGCTTTTTGTGTTGCAACTCTTCCTCTAGGTGTGCGTTTTATGTACCCCTCTTGTAATAAAAATGGTTCATACACGTCTTCTACTGTCGTGACTTCTTCTGCAATTTGTGTTGCAATTGCATCAAGTCCAGCTGGACCACCTTGATATCGATCAATGATCGCCTCTAAATAACGATAGTCTGTTTGATCAAGACCATGTGCGTCAATACCAAGTTTTAATAAAGCATCATTGGTAATGGCTTCAGTAATGTGACCATCATTCATAATATCTGCAAAATCTCTTACACGTCTAAATAATCGATTGACAATACGTGGTGTCCCTCTTGAACGTCTTGCAAGTGACATGACAGCATCCTCATCAATTGGATTACCATAGACTGCAGACGTTCGTTTGCATATGGTTTGTAAATCTGTGTATGTATAATAATTTAATCTAAAAACGACACCGAAACGATCTCTTAATGGTGCAGATAAATCACCAAATCTTGTCGTCGCACCAATTAATGTAAATGGTGGTAAATCGATGCGAATGGATCTTGATTCTCCGTCTCTTCCAATGACGATGTCTAATACAAAATCTTCCATTGCAGCGTATAAAACTTCTTCAACAAACCTTGGAAGTCGGTGAATTTCGTCAATAAACAACACATCACCGGGTTCAAGTGAAGACAGTAAGGCTGCAAGATCACCACTTTTTTCAATAGTAGGACCACTCGTAACTTTAATTTTAACGTCTAACTCTTTGGCAGTCACTTGTGCTAGTGTGGTTTTCCCTAAACCAGGTGGCCCATATAATAACATGTGATCTAATGGTTCATGACGTTTTTTTGCAGCTTGAATATAGATGGATAACATATCTTTGATATCATCTTGACCAATGTATTGGTTGAGTGTCTCTGGCCTTAAAGATTGTTCTTCATCTTCTTTAATTGCCATGAATGTCATTAAATGATCTTTATTCATGTGACCTCGTCATTTTCTTAAGTGCTTCTTTTATCATATCTTCAATGGTTAAGTTACCGTCTAGCGTCGCAATCGTTTTTTTAATTTCTGTTTTCTTGTATCCTAAAGCAACGAGCGCTTCTTCAACATCGATGAGTTTAGGATGATTTTCTGTAGGAGATAATTGAATTTTTCCTTGTAAATCCAAAATGATTTGTTGTGCTGATTTTGGACCAATACCTGGGAATCTTTTTAAATAATTAATATCTGCCATTTCAATTGCACGAACGAGCTCATCTAATCGATCATTTGCTAATATACTTAATGCCGATTTTGGTCCAATACCTGAAACATTAATAAGCTTTATGAACATCTTTTTCGCTTCAAGCGATTGAAATCCATATAGTGCATTAATATCTTCTTTAACATAATGATGGATAAATACTTTGGATTCTGAATTTAAAGAAAAACTATATGGATTGGGTGTCAGAATTAAATACCCAATTCCCTGATTTTCTAATACGATATAACTTGGTTCGATCCATGTAACAAATCCTTGAATGGTCGCGTACATAAGTCATCTCCTTAGGCTTAATTATAACATGAAATGGACGAGAATAAAAATTATTGTGTTATAATAAAAGACAGGTAATTTATGAATGTTAAGATGCAAAAACAAGTCATTTTAGATGAACTCAACAGGTTAAAAACAACGGATCATATCTTGAAAGAATTTCAAGATTTTTTTGCACGTGCTGATCAACAATTAGGAGATACATTTAACAAAAACACTGTACTTCAGCCTTTTTATGATGTTTTAAGAGGAATCAATGATAAATATCTTTATGACATACAGCATTTGGAACAATCGAATCACGAAAATGATGAGAAAATTCAACTTGAAAAGAAACAATTACGTGATACCTATATTCATGACTTAAAACGACTCGATAAAGACTATATAGATCAAAAAAAGTCAATTGAAAACAAATATCAAGAGAATAAACAACAACTTCTTGAAGACATAAAATCGTATGAAAATGAAAAAAATAAAGAAGATAA
>DNNX01000051.1 GCA_003497445.1 Acholeplasmataceae bacterium
CTACCAACTGAGCTAAGAGGGCGAGTATAAATACAATAACACAACTTCTAAAAACTTGCAATCACATATAAGAAATGTGCTATAATATCTTCAATGAGGTGAATGATGAATAAATTATCAAAATTAGATAAATTTAATGGCATACTCACATACATTTTATTTTTACTTTCTTTTTGGTATGTCACGTGGACGTTATCAGGCACAAGTGTTGGTGGCACTTTACTAGACGGGATTAAAAATCAGTGGTATTTCACCAATCAAAGCAATACCCTTGTTGTCATTGTTGCAATTGCTTATTGGTCAAGATTTGAAGATCGAAAATGGTTTAAATATTTAGCACAAATTGTCCTTATTAATATTATTATTACAGCGACAGGATATCATTTTATACTTGCACCAGATACTGTTGGCTTTTATGGACATCTAAGTCATACGATTGTTCCTATCGTGTATACAATTTTTTATTTTACAGCGGTAAGAGCGCATTTAAAATTAAAACAATTTTTAATTCTTATTATATATCCAATGGTATATTTAGGACTTGTATTACTTTTAGGGACGTTTCCACTTGGTGAGTATCCTTATCCATTTTTAGATGTCGATGCCAATGGACTTTCAAATGTTTTACGATTCACTTTATTATTTATGTTTCCTGGATATTCAGTACTCGCATTCATTTTAACAGTACTTAAAATCCAACTTGAAAAACGTGTATTTGCAAAGTGAGATTAGCGAAAAAGAAAAGGAGTTTCTCCTTTTTTTTATGCTATAATATGGCTATGTATACATACACACTGGTATTTATAAACATTGCATCTCATATTGTCATGATCAATCGAAATAAAGCGCCTTGGATGGGTATGTGGAATGGTTTAGGTGGTAAAATCCAAGAAGATGAAACACCTAAACAATCGATTCAAAGAGAAATCCAAGAAGAATTAGGCGTCCACATTTCGCTTCATGATATTTTAGAGCGTGGTATTTTAACTTGGAATATGTTTGAAGCAGATGGACAAGGCATCCATTTGTTTTATGTAGAATTAGATCAATTGGATCTTGCTTTTCCGATTCAAATGGATGAAGGTATTATTGATTTAAAACGTATCGATTGGATTACGCATCTTAACAATAAAGGTGTGGCACCAAATATCAAATACTTTTTACCGCAATTGATCTCATCTAAAATTCATGTACATTGTCATTTTGAAAATGAACAATTAAAAGAAGTAGTTGTAAAGCCATTATGATCTATTATATTATTCCTTTTGCAGCAATATTCTTATTGTTTAAAGCCATTGTTTATTATATGACGAAAAGGTTACTTATAGAGACGTTTCAAGGTCAATATATATCAAATAAAGAAGTCGTCATCGGTGGAAAAAAGTATCATGTTCATTTTATTTCATGTTCAAAACATGATCAAATAAGAATTAATAGTTTTGCTTTTATTGAAATTATCACGCCTAAACAAAATAAACATCAACTTATACCAGTGAATTTAAAAAGCCACAACATATATATTACTTCCAATACAACATCTAACATTCGACGTGTGATTAATGAAAATGAAGAAATCTTTTTAGCATGTGGTGAAAAAGTATTTCAATCATATGTCATGAAAAGAGAACAATTACAAACATGTAAGGAACAATTAATATGACAGATACGTTAATAAAAAGACATCCGAATGCACATTATTGTTATGTGTGTGGGACCAAACAAGATGAAGGCTTACATGTTGAGTTTTTTGAACTTGCATCAAAACGTTTTTTAACCATTTATCATCCACATAAAGATCATCAAGGCTATCCAGAAGTACTACATGGGGGTGTTGCTGCTGCATTACTTGATGAAGGTATGGCAAGAGTGTATCAAGTGTTTTTTGATGATCCTTGGGGGATGACCATCGATTTAAACATCCGTTATTTAAAACAAATGCCAATGGATCAAACACTCTATGTCGTTTCTGAACTTACAAATGATCGGTCTAGAATGTATGAAGTTAAAGGTTATATTACGAATGGTATTGAAATATATGCTAAAGCAACGGCATCCTATATTAAAGTATCCGTTTTTGAAAAGCTAAAATCACTTGGATATCATATATCAGATACACCTTTTCCGATGCAAACGATTGAGTTGCCAGAATGAGTGTTTTAGAAGCGAAGGATATTTCATTTTCATATGATCATCAACGATTATTTGAAGATGCAAATATGCGTTTATTTCAAGATGATCATGCTGTACTCGTTGGTCCAAATGGACATGGGAAAACAACATTTTTAAAATTTTTGGCTAAAGAACTCTCTCCTAATAAAGGCAACATTTCTTGGTTAAACCATGTAAAAGTAGGATATTTAGATCAGTTTTTAGCTTTACGTGATGATCAAACAGTTGAAATCTATTTACATGATGTGTTTGAACATTTATTTCAATTAGAATCTAAAATGATTGGGTTATACGAAGAAGCTTCTACATCGAATCAAGCGATGAGGCTGATTCGCCATGCATCGGATATTCAAGACATCTTAGAAAAAGAACAATTTTATCAATTTAAGTCCAAGGTCGATAATATGGTTCAAGGTTTAGGATTATCATTGCATGTGTTAAAACAACCAATTGCTGAATTATCAGGTGGTATGAAAGTAAAAGTGATGCTTGCAAAACTTTTACTACAAGACGTCGATGTATTGTTATTAGATGAACCAACGAATTTCCTAGATAAAAAACATATTGAATTTTTAATACAATATTTAAATCAATATAAAGGTGCATTTTTAGTGATTTCTCATGATGCATATTTTTTATCAAAAATCGCGAAAACTGTATTTGCAATTGAAGGTAAAAAAATAGAAAAATATAAAG
>DNNX01000078.1:0-265 GCA_003497445.1 Acholeplasmataceae bacterium
CTCAAGTGTCATCCCTAATTTAGATGTTGATATTACTTTTTCAAATGATTTTTTCTTGTTTGGATAATTCATATACCACCTAAATTTATTGTATCATGGTCAGAAGCAATTCTAAGAAAAAAATAAAAGTATGATATAATTAAGTAAAATCACGTTACAAGGAAGTTTTATGAATAATATTCGTTTTTTCGCTTTAGGTGGATTGAGTGAAAATGGTAAAAACATGTATGTTTTTGACATTGCAGGTAACTATTATATTTTAGAC
>DNNX01000078.1:457-4690 GCA_003497445.1 Acholeplasmataceae bacterium
TTAAAAGATCGTTTACTTGAGGAAAATTTTGATTTATCGACATTGACACTTAACGTCATTCACCAACATTCTATCGTAAAGTTTGATCATGTAAGATTTACTTTTTTTAATACAACACATAATATACCAGAGTCTATTGGTATCGCTATTCATACGACAAAAGGTGTCATAGTCTATACGAGTGATTTCACATTTGAACAAAGTGGCGACCCTAGATATCAAACAGATTTTAAAAAGATCAATGAAATCGCAGAGAAAAATGTTTTAGCTGTACTGATTGAATCGATAGGATCTACAACACATCTTATTGGTGGTATGAGTTTAAATCTTGCACAACATTTATCAAGTATTTTTACGAATGCAGATGGACGTATCATTGTCAGTATTTTTTCTTCAGATTTACATAAAATACAAAAAGTAGTAGATATTTGCTTAGCACATAATAAGCGTATTGCGATTATTGGGAGACGTGCACAACGTATCGTTGATATTGCGATTTCTGAAGGATAATTAAACATTCCAGAAAAAAACTTAGTTAACTTAAAATTTATTGATGATAAACATAAAAATGATGATAAAGATATTGTTGCGATTGTCACTGGTAGTCGTCATGAACCATTTTACATGTTACAACGTATGTGTAAAAAACAAGATCGATTGTTGCATGTTGATGAAAAGGATACGGTTGTATTATTAACTGCACCCGTTCCAGGTACGGAAAAAATGGCAGCAAGAACCTTAGATATTTTATATCGAAGTGATGCAAAAATATCAGTAATTGATAAAAAAATGCTCTCTTATAATCATGCATCACACGAAGAAATCAAAATGATGATTTCACTACTTAAACCAAAGTACATCATTCCAACCATTGGAGAGTATCGACATCAATATGCACTCAGAGAACTTGCAAAGTCACTTAATTATGAAGAGGATCATATTTTACTATTGGAGAATGGTGATGTTGTAAATTTTAAAGAAGATGAAATGTATGTTGGTCACAAAGATATCAAAGTAGGTGAAATTTTAATTGATGGTACTTCCATTGGTGATGTCAACGATTTTGTGATGAAAGATAGAGAATTATTATCTGAAGATGGGGTTCTTTTGCTTGTTGCGCACATTGATCCGAAGAAGAAATCTATAATCGGTGAAGTTGAAATTGTTACCAAAGGATTTGTTTATATCCAATCTTCTGAAACACTTTTAGAAGAGATTAAGGCTTTATTTTATGAAACAGCAACTCCATTTTTGAAATCTAAATATATTTCCTGGAATGAATTCAAACGTGAGATGAGAAACGAAGTATCAAGATTTGTATACCAAAAAACAAAAAGAAACCCGATTACAATTCCTGTATTAATTTCGATAGAACAATAAAGACACAGATGTGTCTTTTTTTTAGTTTACTTGTTTATTAAGGGTTTTTAAGGTATAATTATCTTTAAGAAAAGACATCTAATAGGTGATGAAAATGAATTTAAAGAATTTTGTTGCAAATGTACCTGATTTTCCAAAAGAAGGCATATTATTTAGAGATATTACACCATTACTTCAAAATGGAGAAGCTTTTCATTATGCAATTAAACAAATGTCTTCGTTTGCTAAAGAACATGAAGCGGATGTCATTTGTGGTCCCGAAGCGAGAGGCTTTATTTTTGGGACACCTGTTGCATATGATTTGAATATTGGATTTGTTCCAATAAGAAAGCCTGGCAAATTGCCTCGAAAAGCGATTACATATGCTTACGACTTGGAGTATGGATCTAATTCTTTAAGTATGCATGAAGATGCCATTGAACGTGGTCAACGTATTGTTATTGTAGATGATTTGTTAGCAACTGGAGGTACTATTGAGGCAACCATCAAATTGATTGAATCAAAAGGTGCGATTGTTGCTGGTATTGTCTGTGTCATTGAATTAGATGATCTTAAAGGAAGAGAAAAAATTCGTAATTATCCAATTTTAACACTCATGCACTATTAACGAGGATCTATGGATGCATTATTCTTAAGATTAAAAGAATCTTTTGACAATTATATAAAAAATAAAGATAGCATCGCTCGTATTGAAAAAGCGTATTTTATTGCGAAAAAATTTCATGAAGGCCAATTAAGACGATCAGGTGAACCGTATATTACCCATCCAATAGAGGTGGGGATTATTTTAGCTGATCTTCATGCTGGTCCTCAAACACTCATTGCAGCTTTACTACATGATGTTGTAGAGGATACATCATATACATTATCTGAAGTTGAAAAAGTATTTGATAAAGATGTACGAGAACTTGTTGATGGTGTGACAAAACTATCTAAAATCCATTTTCAATCAGTTGTGACGCAAGCAGAAAATATTCAAAAAATGTTACTCGCGATGGCGAAAGATATTCGTGTCGTTCTTATTAAGATTGCAGATAGACTTCATAATGTACGTACGTTAGAATCGATGCCAGCTGAAAAACAAGTCAATATTGCAAGAGAAACTTTAGAAATTTATGCACCGATTGCACATCGACTTGGGATCTTTAAAATCAAAGCAGAATTAGAAGATATTGCATTAAGATATACCGATCAAACGATGTATTATCGTGTTGCGAATTTAATAAAATCAAAAAAAGATGAGCGTGAGCAGTCGATTGATACCATTATTGTGCAAATTCAATCACTCATGAAGGAAAATCAGTTAGTTGATTACTCGATTAAAGGTAGAATAAAAAATATTTTTTCTATTTATAAAAAAATGGTGCGTGATCAACGCGCGTTTGAAGATATTTATGACTTGCTAGCCATACGTATCATCGTACCTAAAATTGAGTCATGTTATCAAGTTTTAGGTTTAATTCATGCGAACTATACGCCTATTCCAAGAAGATTTAAAGATTATATTTCGGTTCCGAAACCTAATATGTATCAATCACTTCATACGACATTACTTGCAGAAGATGGTACATTATTTGAAGTCCAAATAAGAACAAAAGAAATGGATGATATCGCTGAATATGGTGTCGCTGCACATTGGGCTTACAAAGAAAATAAAGCATATTCAAAAGATAAAGAACAATTTGAAATTGCTCAGAAGTTAAAATGGTATGGTGAACTATTAAAGATTTCCTCTGATGAAGAAGAATCTGAAGATGCAGAAGACTTTGTCAATACCGTTAAAGGTGATATTTTAGAAGCAAATGTGTATGTGTTTACACCCAAAGGTGAAGTCATCGAGTTACCTAAAGGCGCAACGCCCATAGATTTTGCATACCGTATTCATACCGATGTGGGTCACAAAATGGTTGGGGCAACCGTTAATAATAGAATCGTTACACTTGACTATAGTTTAAAAACAGGTGACATTGTTAGTGTAAAAACGAATAAAAACGCATCTGGTCCAAGTGATGCTTGGTTAAAAATTGCGAAATCATCACATGCGAAACATAAAATCAAATCATATTTAAATAAAGAACATAGAGAGGATTTGATAGAATTAGGCAAACAGATGCTTGATCGGGAGTTTACAAGTCAAAAGATTACTGACACAATCGATGATGCTTTTGCAAAGCAATATTTTGAAAAAAACCTTGTTCAAAACTTAGAGGATTTATATCTTGAAATTGGTAAAGGACTTGTCAGTGTAAAAACAGTTGCTGCAAAACTTATGGGTATCGCACCTGATAAAGAAGTCTATTTACAACGTCAAATGGAAAAGGCTTCGAAGCAACTCATTACGCATAGTGAGACAGGGATTGCTGTTGAAGGCTTACGAAAACCACAAATTAAACTTGCAAACTGTTGTTCACCTGTACCTGGAGATGGCGTGATAGGATTCGTTTCTAAAACAAGTGGAATTGTGACACATGCAAATTTTTGTCCAAATATCGAAGCGCTTGATAAAAAAAGATTTATTTCAGTTGAATGGGCAACCAAAATCACAAGAAAATATCCAGTTTGGATCAATATTACAAGTTTACAAAGACACGATTTACTTGGATCAATTGTTCAAACGATTAATGCACAATCCGTTTCGATTGTTGAAGTAAAAGTGAATCAAAATCAAGCACTAGATTCACAATACTTAGTACGTATTATGGTCAATAATTTGGAAGACATCCAAAGTATTTTAGTGAATTTGAAAAAAATCAAAGAAATACTCAATGTTGAAAGAGCAATTGTATGAAATGTGTTATTCAAAGGGTCAAGAATGCATCTGTAGTGGTAGAGAATACAACCATAGGGGCTATT
>DNNX01000039.1:0-2561 GCA_003497445.1 Acholeplasmataceae bacterium
TTTTAGTGTTTTCATCAGTTCAATATGTTTTTGCTGTGCTTCAAAAGCTTTTTCTTGTTGGTCATGTAATGCTTTTAAGTTTTCTTCATTTGCAGGGATACCTTTTTTCTGTGTCAATAAAAACTGTCCATATCCTCCAGCAACTTCAATGACATCATCTTTTTTGCCACGTCCTTTAACATCTTCTAGTAATATTACTTTCATAGGTTGATCTTGTCCTCCGTATTCTAACAATATTTTTTGTTTAATCGCATCCATCATATCCTCAATATCAGCTTCTTTTTGGACTGCAGCACTTGTTAAGTGTCCACCACCTCCAAAGAACTCCATAAAGATTTGAACATTGATTTGTCCTGTTGATCTTGCAGAAACGCCAACAACGCCTTCTCTGACATAGCCAACAGCAAAGACTGCATCAATATGTTCAATTTCTAAAGCGGCTTCAGCAGCTTGAGCAAGAAGCACACGATCAACATAGGTCGTTTCATCTTTTAATATGATAAAGTGATTTTCAACGACTTGTGCATTCGCAATTAAATCAAAAATATGTTTTGTTTTATTAAAATCTTTTTTTAACCATCCATGTACTTTTGAAATATCTGCACCTAGTTCTTTAAGCTTACCAGCCACTTCAAATGTTCTAGGTCCTGTACGTAATGTAAATTGATTCGTATCTACGACCATACCACCATACATGATGGTTGCATATAATGGATCAAATTCAATGGCGATCAATGTTTCATAAAATGACCATACATCCATAACAAGTTCAACAGTAGAAGATGCATATGGTTCAATATAACTGGTATCAGATGTGACGGCATCATCGCTTGCACGATGATGGTCAATAATCACAATGTGTTCAACTTTATCAATAAGTGATGCATCCACAAGCAATTGTTTAGATTGTGTATCCACAATGACGAGTACGGATTTATTCGATATTTGAATGGATTCTAAAGTCGCTCGTGGATCTTCGTTTGATTGTATTAATGCTTTAAATACTTTAAGTGCTGTTGGATCAAGTTCATCATTAGGTGCAATAATAAACGACTTATGTTGAACAGCCTTTGCCATTTGATATACACCAAGTATAGCACCTAATGCATCTAAATCTGCTCTTTTATGTCCCATGATATAGACACTATCACATGTTTCAAATAATTGCTTCATAGATTGAGCTTGAATTCTTGCATTCACACGACTATTACTTGAAACAGATTCTTTTGTCGCACCAAAGTAGGCAATTTTTTGATTTTGAATATTGATGACAGCTTGATCGCCGCCTCGCTTTTCTGCAAGTTCTATTGCATTTTGCGCATAAATACCTAAAGATTCATATGGAGTATCCCAAGAGGCAACACCCATGGATAATGTCACACGGACATCATGTTTTTCAGAAATTTTTCTAACTTCATCTAATATCTTAAACTGATGTTGCATCATATCATTCAGTTTTTCTCTTGTTGTGAAAGCGATAATTCTGTCATCTGAAAGCTGTTGTAAATACGCTTCATATTGATTCGCCCAATCCGCAATCGTCCCTAAATATTGTCCTTTAAGTGTTGATTGTTCAGATACAGGTAAACTTGCTAATGACTCATCGATATAATCGAGAGACATTAGCAACATCACGGGTAAATGATTTTGATATTGATTTTCTAGCAACACAAGTTCTGTTGCTAAAAACATATAAATAAAATTAAATTCTGGCTTAAAATGAACTTCAAATATAAGATCGTTGTGTGTATATCTGAATTCAGTCACTTTATTTTTAACTTGTTCAAATAAAAACTCAGACACTTCACTTAATGGTTTATTGACCATACGCTGAGAAATTTTCTCTTTTGCAAAAGTATTTGCAAAACGAATATCATTATTATCATCTAATGCAATCATTGCGATAGGTAATTGATTAAATAATTCATCTCCCACTTGATTTACATGATAAGAAACTCGGCTCCATAATTCAATTCTATGGTTTAATCGTTTGATTTTTTCTCTCATTTGAGCGGAAAAAAATGAAAAAATCATCGTTCCGGATAATAGTAACGCTAAAATAGCAAAAACTAAATACAGATATTGGTTTTCGCTATTACTCTGTAATAAAATTTGAAACACATATGCTGCGAGAATTGCAAAAATGATTGCAAATATCGCAGCGAAAATTTTTCTCATGGCCGCCTCTTATCCATTATTATATCAAATGATTGTATCAAACGATGTTTTTTTATAATGAAAAAATGAAAAAAAACCTCATATAAGAGGTTTTATTTTTTAGTCTTTCACAAATGGTAATAACACCATATGACGCGCACGTTTAATTGCAATTGCAAGTGGACGTTGCCATTTAGCAGTTGTTCCTGTGACACGTCTTGGTAAGATTTTACCACGTTCAGTAATAAATCGTTTTAGTAGTTCAACATCTTTAAAATCAATATGTGTGACTTTGTTTTGTGTAAAGTAGCATACTTTCTTACGTCGTTTGAATCCACCACGATCTCTAAAATTTCCTGGTTTCATTGATTATCTCCTTAAAATGGTAAGTCATCTTCAGCTGC
>DNNX01000039.1:2874-3515 GCA_003497445.1 Acholeplasmataceae bacterium
TTTGAAGATTTATTTTCTAAAAATTGAACTGAATCACACAAGACTTCGGTAATATATTTCATACCTGTCTCGGATTCATATTGACGTGTTTGAATACGTCCTTCAACACCTAACAACATGCCTTTAGAAACATATTTTGCAACATTTTCTGCTTGTCTTCTCCAAACAACACATGAAATAAAATCTGCTTGTTTCTCACCTTGTTGATCAGTGTAATTTCTGTTCACTGCAATCGTAAAGTTCACAACTGCAATGTCCTGAGCCGTTTTTTTAAGTTCTGGATCTTTTGTGATACGTCCCACTAAAATAACACGGTTCATCATTTTATTCGCCTTCTTTCACGACAATGAATCGGATAATGTCTTCTGTGATACGAACCACGCGGTTAAATTCTGCAACAGCTTCGTTTGTTGCTTCAACTTTTAACCAAACATAATATCCTTTTGTATGATGATTGATTTCATACGCTAAGTCTTTTAAACCCATCTCTTTGAGTTCTAACACTTGGCTGTTGTTGCTAAGAAACAATTCTGAGAATTGATTCACAAGTGCTTTTACTTGTTCTGCTTCAACATTTGGACGTATGATGTACATCACTTCATATTTTTTCATACTTTTCCTCCTTCTGGTCTATTGGTCAC
>DNNX01000098.1 GCA_003497445.1 Acholeplasmataceae bacterium
GTACCATCAACAAATTCTTCAGCATCGATAAATAATAGTGCTGCAGGCTCAACTATTGTAAGAAGAGTTTCTGCTCTTGAGAAGTTTCCATATGGATCTGAAACGATATATACAATACGATAAGTTCCAGGTGTTGTCATATCAATTTCAGCAAGACGTTCGTTATTTGCATTATAAACTTCAACAACAATCGCATGTGTCATATCACCAGCACCAACATCTACCGCAGTAACACCAGCTCTAGGGTTAAATGTATCTTCAGTTGTAAGTGTTAATGTTTCCTCTACACCACTAAAGATAGGACCAGATGAATCTGGATCTGGTTGTGATTCTTCAATCGTAATGTTATCAAAATGCATGGTTGCATTGACTGCATTACCATTGACAGTACCTAAACCAAACAAAATGCCACCTTTGTCATTATCTTGAGTCATTGTAAATTTATATGAGTAAGTTGCCCATTCAGTTGTAATCGTTCTGTAGAAAATATTTTCAGCACTTGGTAAAAAGTCGTTATACCAAGGTGCAGCAGGTAATAATTCACCAACTTGAAGTGCGATTTCTTTTTCTACACTAGATTTTGCTTCAAATGTAATTTCATAGGTTTTTCCATTTTCAAACGGAATATTCATTTGACCAAAACGTGGTGTGAAGAAATTGGCACCCGCAGTGACTTCTGCTTTTAATGCACCATCTTCTGATGATAATGTCATTGCAGCACCATCAGCGACGTATACAACGGCAGGATCATTCCATCCACCAATACCAGAAGCCATATCACCATTAACAACGAGTTCACCTTCTTCAGCAACCGGTGCTTTAACAGTAATATTTCTTGAGTATTGCGCGATGATATCCCCAACACGTACCTCATAACGTACAAAATGAACACCTGCTTGTAATGTATCAAGTGCTCCAGTTTCAGTATTTACTGCTGAAGATGTTGTAACTAACGTAATTTGATCTGTATAGTCTACACCATCGTTACCTAATGCAGTAACACCATCTAAAACATTAAATGTTGCTCCATTATCGACAGAAATATCTTCGATACCAGAAACAACAATTTCTGTAAGTGTTGGTTCAGTTTCACATGAAGCTAAGCCAAACACTGCCAGTACCGCAATGAATGCGAGTAAGATTTTTTTTGTCATATGTCCCTCCAAGACAATTTTTTTGGTTTCCTGTTACGGAAACCGATTTCCTTAATCCTATTATATGTGAAAATATGTATTTTGTAAAGAAAAAAGTTAATCGCTTACATTAATTTTTATGAGAACGTTAACAATCGCTTTATGAACGTTCTTTTAAGACAACTTTTATTTCAATTATTTCTTTATTTCTGATCATTTCTGCGAAGCTTCCGATGACGCTTTCACTTTGAATGATATTTGTTTGACCATGCTTATCTTTTAATTCATATTGTGATACGTATACATCATCATCAAAAGTATCTTTTTTACCTAGATATTCATAGATAACTTCAATTGTTGAAAAAAGCAT
The DNA here is from genome assembly GCA_003497445.1 of Acholeplasmataceae bacterium. Taxonomy (GTDB): domain Bacteria; phylum Bacillota_I; class Bacilli_A; order Acholeplasmatales; family Acholeplasmataceae; genus UBA8290. The sequence continues at coordinate 1,504 of DNNX01000098.1, forward strand.
TGTTGTTACACGTTGATTATTAAACCAATTTACTTTTAAATTAGGTTTTAATTGAAATGACAATGACTCACCATCATAACTAAATATGTTTTTGCCTAGAAACATATAGCGCCACATGGATATCATTTCTGCAGTGGATCCAGAGAGCCTTGCAACAAATCCTTGTCCATGAAGTCTTGGATCTGGATTTTTTGAACTTGCTAAAAACGAACTATTTTCTAATGTGCTTCTTCCATAAACACCTTCATCTAAAAAGCAAATCATGTTTGTTTGAATTGCCTCATAAAAGTCATCATATGCACCACTTACAATGAGTCCAAGTAAATACTTATATGTCATATGTAAGAAAATAGATTCTCTTTCTAACCAACCTGCTGTAAATGCTTTGATACGCCCAAGTTCATATGATGCATGGTCAAGTGGTGCACTTGTTTTAAACATCTTAAGTTTGTCATCATAAATGTCTGATGACTTAACTTCTTTATGTAGCGTTTTAGCTTTTTCTTTTGATGCAACTGATTTTAGATATCTTGCATTCGCTTCTAAGAAGAAAGGCACCGACTTAGATTCAAAAGATGTCACTTCTACAAACGCTATGTCATTTTCTTCTCTCAAAACATGATAATCTTTCGCTTCGTATGTAATATACGTTGGCATGATGTCTAATGTTTCATAGTATGCGAGTGTTTGATCAAGATGTGCTTTCATTTTATTAAGCACAGTATTAACAAGATCATAAGAAACACTTTCGGTTGATAGCGGCTGTTCGATTGCTTCTCGATAATCTTCTAATGCTGACATACGGTCATCAAAAATCTTAAAATCCATCTCCGTCATACGATTTAAAAGTGTACATAGTGGTGCAAGCACAACCGTAGATGTTGGGGAGAATGTTTGTGTTTGTTTGACTAAAAATGTTAATAATTTATGAAGTTCAAAAAGTTCAGATACACCAGAACCAAACAATCCTGGTAATCCATTCATAGCATCATTCCATCCAGGTTTACCACCCTCATACATGAGCCCTTTGGATTCAGGATCAAGATGCATGAATTTATTGACAACAAGTGTTATTAATTTAGTGTAAACAGAGTGTTTAATCGGATGTCCCTGTGAATCTAATAGATGTTTCGAGGATCGATGAACATGTCTTTCAGCGCGATATTGTCTGATGCGTCCATCCGGTAGCTTCAAGTATTTGTTTTTTCTTGGTTCTACAACGGCATCTGATAAAAAGTATGTGACATCCTGATCAAATAATAACGATGCCATTTGATCAGGATAAATTGCTTGATATGTTTCAATCAAATCATAAATGTATGTAAAGTGATCTTCCCAATACCCTTCTTGGAAATGTGCAACAAAGGATACACGACTTTCTTTTATAATGTCATTAAACAAAATTTCTTTTCCTAGTGTTTTTAATACATTGAGTAATTGTCCTGGTGAAAAAGGATGTTTTAAAAACGTATCAAGTTCAGGTTGAAGCTTAGCGCCTTCATAATGAAATGCAAGTCCAGCAATATTGAGTGGATTATACCCATCGGCTTGTATAAAAGATGCAAACTGAACGACATTAAAGGCTTTGATATCTGGTTCAAAAAACAAGTCATTTCTTCTATTTTGAAGCACGTCTCTAAAATTTCCATTCCCTTGACTTAAGACATTTGGTTCTATTGAAAAGAAATTATAGTCTCTTTCTAAATCCCCATGTTTTCTTGAGTATATATAGTAAGGGATACGTCCATCTTTTGTTTCAAGCATCAGTGGCGTACCACCTCTTAAAACATTATCCATGAATGAATATTCTAAATAATTGTTAAAGTGTACATCTGCTGTGTTGGTTTTTATGACATCTGTGAGTGCATCATGTAACGCTTTATTTTCTTTTTCTTTTTCAAATAAATAATC